>CAIZGG010000140.1 GCA_903932425.1 uncultured beta proteobacterium
CCACAAGTCGCTTCATCCCATTGCACGTGAACCTCTGGAAAGGAAGGAAACGCCAGCTTTTGGTCTTCTTCCGTATCTAAGCCAGCATCCTCAGGATGCCAACCTAAGCTCTTCCATATCAAACCTATTGCCTGACGCATACAGTTTTCAAAAATCTTGCGTTCGGGTTGCGGCATCGCAGGCGGTACAGTGAGAATGATCGAACGTAAATGCCTGGGTACTCGAGCGTGACTTTGTCGAAGACGCTGTCCTGGATTATTGATCTGAGCCAGAGCTTGCGCGAGCACCTCTGACAGCATAAAGGTCATCAGCGAACTGCGTGAATAGTGCGGGTTGAACACCGGCATCCGATCAAACGGATCCAAGGTGTAAAGAGCCTGTCCAAGTTCGTTGATCAGTCGCGAAACCGGCGCTGCAGTTGCGTGTGGTTCTGACTCTGTTTTAAGCGATGAAGTATTAAATCTCCAGCCGGGTTCAAAGCCTTCTTGATCCCAGAGGTAGCGCTTTGGGCTTGACAGACCTGTAGCCCCCTCACTGCCGCGTCGCTGGCTCGCCATGCGCGCTGCCTCGTGACCAATGCGGGCAATGGTCGGCCAAAGAAACGCATCATTTCGACCGCTTTGAGCAGAAAAATGATCTTTCCCAAACGATGCTTGTGCAAACTCGATGCGACTTTCAAACGCCTCGTTGTAAACGTGTTCGGGGTGACTTAAGTCACGTAACTCAAGCTCATAGCGGCGGCGCAAACCGTCACTTTCTTGAGGGTGATCTTCAATCAGCACGCCGCAGGTGCGAGAGTTACCCACGTCTAACACGATGTCAACCGCGATTGGCTTGTACAGATCGTTCTTTGCGTTTGAGATGACTTTAATCTCTGGCAAAGAAAGTTGCGAACCTATCAAGTACAGCAGGTTTAAGTAATGCGCCTGATGATGTAGTTCAGCTGTTTCAACACGTATATCTTCCAGATCCTTTTTTAACCTGGGTTTCGCGAGCTCTTCGTAAACCTCACTCAACCACTTTTGTATCCACTCTTGGTCCAGAAACCAACCCATTTCGTGGGCGCGGTGCGCAAACGCAAAGCTTGTGCCTGCCTTGACATCGTCATTTGAAGGGCCCATGTAAGCTGTGTCACTGCGGTCCGCTAACACTTTAGTGTCAAACGCAAAGGTAATACGGTGTGTGTTGCCGTTGGGGTCTTGACCTTCAGCCACCTTTGTGACGCGTGCTCTGGCCCAGTTAGAAGGCCCCTGCTCGAAACGAGCCGGAGGACTAAACCGAAAGTACGGTACCGGCAGCCAAGTATCAATCAGCAGGGCAAGCGACTGATCCAAGCTGAGGTCGAACTTTGGCTGAACGGCTTGTTTTTTATCGTCGAACGAAAAGTGTAATTTACCGGTGCGCTCGTCTTCGACCAAGCGAGCTAAAGGGCCTGCTTCACCAATTTTTGCAAACTCTCCTGATTGCCCCTTTGTGACGAACGTTGCCGCAAAGTCCAGAAATTGAATACCACTATCCATAATGAGCGTGGTCTGGTCTTCATATGAATTAATATCTGCCAACATGAAATTACGTCCTGCTCTTAAGGGTTACGTCGTATTGATACCGGAAATGTTGAGCCATCGTCAGAGCGTCCCTGACAATCAGCCTGTCGACTCGAATTTGTCACACATGTCACCTTAGGCAACGCCATCGTGCTACCGTCAGAGCATTTTGCAAGTCCGCGGTCATTCATTTGTAAGTTCTTGCCTTGCATTTGTGGTGCAACTGGACTCGAACACTGAACGCCATCACCTCGTTTGATGGTGACCTTTCCCTGGCCGTTACCTTGGCTAAAGTCATACTCAAGCCTTACCGGTCGACCGGTAACCGAGTCTTGGATGCCGGCACCAGCAGACCAAGAGCCGTCCAGAAAACGTGTTGAACCATCACTGGCTGCCGAGTCGGGTATCTGCAGGGGGTTCCCCCGTTGGCCAGTGCCCGCAGAATTAGGCTCACTGCGTTGCGTCGTTGCATTGGGATTCGCTGCGGTATCGGGTGGCGTTGCAGCACGAGGCGCGTTAGTGACCTCAGGCGCGGTCACAACGGGAGTGTCCGCAGGTGTCGCGGGCACGGGCGTCGGTGAAGGCGGTGCTTGCGGCCTGACCTGAGTGATTTCAGGCAGCCCAGTCGTTGGGCTCGGACTGGTGATCTCTGGCGTGCTCGGTCCAACCGCTACACCATTCGGTGTTAGTCCGTTGCCGCTTACCGCTTCTGGTACCGCGGTAACACCATTTGGCACGACGCGTCTGTTGACCTCTGCCTGAGGCGTATTTAGGGTAGGCGGGTCTGGGCGATTAGGCACCGAATTGAGCGGCACCACGGGGCGCTCGGGTTGACTTGTTGGCGGAGCAACGGGCACCCTCGCCGCTGCGTCGGTTTGCG
>CAIZGG010000141.1 GCA_903932425.1 uncultured beta proteobacterium
AAGCGAGACGCATCGGCATAATTTGCCGCCCCCAGTCGAACCAGGGCGTGTATGCCCGTCGCCGCACAGGCGCGAACATGCGTCTGCACAATTCGTAAATCATTGAGCGCGTGCTCGGTATCGATAATGACAAAATCGTAGCCAGCTTCAGCGTACAACTCAGAAATGTTCGAATCGCTCGAAAAAATGAAGCCCCCCAACAAAGGGCGCTTGGTTGTCATTTTTTCTTTCAGTGTTGACGCCATCATGTTGCTTCGCCCGGGACTACGTATGCGAGAACATCGTACGACCTTGCACGGGCATATCCGCCACTAAGATCGTGCCCGTCTTTGATTCAGTAATAAATAACTGTTTGTTATCTTTGCCACCGTAGGCACAGTTGGTCACGAGCTTGCCCGTCGGAGAATTAATGCGCAACATCGGTTCGCCCAGCGCACTGAACAGCCACACGACGCCTAACCCGACATGACACACCGCCAGATTATTCTCGGCATCAATCGCCATGCCATCAGGACCAAAGCCAGCGGTCATCTGGATGGCCATACCGACCTTGCTGGTCGTCCCATCTTTCATCAACGGGACTCGCCACACGCAGTTGGCCCGCGTCACCGCGAGCATCACGACGTTTTCTTCACCGTTTAACACCAACCCGTTTGGGCTAGGAATGTTATCCAAAATGCAATCGAGCTGGCCATTGGTGCGCAACCGATAAAGTCGCCCACTTGGGTCATGTAAGCCGGTTTGCCCCTGATCCGTAAAGTAGATATCGCCCTGCGCGCCAAAAAACAAATCGTTCACACCACGAAAGCGGGTCAGCAGTGGCCGATCATAAAACGGCTCAACTTTGCCAGTATTGACATCGAGCACCATCAAACCGTTTTTGTGATCGGTAATAAATGCCCGCCCGTCACGGTGAAATTTCAATCCGTTAGGCTCGCCGTCATACTCAGTGACCAAACTGATATCACCACTAGGCGTAATTTTGAAAATACGCCCAAAGGGGATGTCGGTAACAAACAGATTGCCCTGTCGATCAAACGAAGGGCCTTCGATGAAATGAGGCGTTTCTGCGCCATGAAACTGCACATCGGCAAAGGCCGAGCGCTGTCCGACCTTTGAAAATTTTTCAGGGATTTTTGCGAAGACGCGTGCCTCGACGGCGGGTGGGGCTGCAAACAATTTACGACTCCTATTTCACACCCAACATATGGTTGGGTAGCCACAAAGCGATTTCAGGAAAAATCACAAGCAAGATCAGCAGCACAAACATTAAAATATGAAAGGGCACGGTACCCATTACCACGTCACTAAATTTGCCGCGCGAAATGCTTTGAATGACAAATAGATTAATCCCAATGGGCGGTGAAATCTGCCCAAGCTCAATAAATACCACCAAGATGATGCCGAACCAAACTGGGTCGATACCGTAACTGAGCAATACCGGATAGAGCAAAGGCACTGTGATGACAATCATGCCAAAGCTTTCGACCAAGCACCCCAAGACCGTGTACAAAATGAAGAGCGCCAAGAAGAACTCAAGGCGACTGAGTTTCAAGCCAACCACCCAACTCGTGACATCTTCACCCACGCCAGCCACGCTGATGGCATAAGCAAAGATATAAGCGGTGTAGATGATGAAAAGCAGATTACCCACAGAACGGGTCGTCGCCTTCAAGGCATCGATCATGACCGTCCAACTCAGGTCTGCAGCAAAGCCAGCAATCACGATCGCCAAGACACAGCCCAAGGCCGCAGCTTCAGTAGGCGTCGCTAAACCAAAGTACAACGTACCCATCGTGCCGCCAATCAACAGCACAAATGGAATAATTTCACGTATCGCCTGAAAAAACTCTGCGGCACTTTGCGGGCCTTTTTCGCGTGGTGCATCCTGCGGCTTGAGCATTGCATGAACCGCAATGTAGATCATAAAGAACGCGGTGAGCATCAAGCCTGGGATCACCCCTGCCATAAACAGCTTAGCCACTGAAGTGTCGGTAAAAGAACCGTACACAATCATGGCGAGGCTAGGCGGGATCAAAATGCCTAAGGTTCCACCTGCAGCGAGCGAGCCCGCCGATAACTTTGCGTTGTACCCACGCTTCTTAAGCTGCGGATACGCGACGCTACCAATGGTGGCAGCAGTGGCCACGCTCGACCCGTTGATCGCTGCAAACATCGCGCACGAGGCAATGTTGGTCTGTAGTAAGCCACCCGGAATCGGTGCCACCAGCTTAGCTAAGCCGACGTATGTGCGATGACTTAAGCCGCTGCGCTGGATCAGTTCAGCCATCAACACAAAGAGCGGGATCGCAGTCAGCGTAAAGCTATTCATACTGCCCCAACTGACGAGCCCCAGTCCTTTCAGCGCAGGCAAACCACCGTGCAATAACAGATACACAACACCTGGTACGGCAATCGCAAACGGTACCGAAAGACCAACGGCTAATACACCCAGAAAAACCGCAAACACAATCAAGAGGTCAAGCATTGGATCCACCTCTTTGGACAGGGTTGCGCAATACTCGACTAAGCGTTGCCAGGCTTTCAAATAAGGATCTAAGCAGAACTAGACTTAAACCAAACATACCCAGCGGCATGGTGAGTCGTGGTAGCCAGAGCGGCGTTTGCAACTCGGTAGGCGCCACGTCACCGTACGACCACGATTGCATTTCAAGACGGCACAGCTGCCAAAAGATTACCAACGTGCACGCAAGCGACAGCACATTAAAAATAACAGACCACATTGCACGGCCTCGATCGCTCAGCCGTGGCTGCAGCAATTCAAGATGATGAAACGATCCGCTAACCTGACACACCGCTAAGCTTAAAAACGAGATCGCTACGAGCAGATAGCCACCGACTTCATCTGCCATTTCAAGACTATGTCCAAACAGCCTTGCCACAGCTTCAGCGGTAATAATCACCAACATTGCCACTAGGGTGAGGTTACACAGCCACTCGCTTACGCGCGCAACGATGCTATTGAGGGGTGCAGGCCGCTCGTCTGCACCCTCTTGACCAGAAAGGTCAACAGGGGCCTGACTCATGGTTTATCTCCCGAGCGCTGCGCGGATTTTGGCAAGCGCGTCTACGGCTTCTGGCCCACGCGCTTTTGCCCAACTCTGCCAATAATCTGCAAATTGCGCACTATTTTTGGCAGCTTCGTCAGCGGGCGGTTCGGTGATGACCATGCCTTCTGCGGCAAACTGTTTACCCAAGACGCCTTCCATGTCACGCAAGGCCTGCGTCACTTCAGGCATCGCATCACTGACGATTTTTCTGACTTTTTCTTGAGTGGCAGGGGGCAGCTTGCTAAACGAGTCTTCGTTCACAATCACAACAGCGTCAACAAAATTTACGCCAAGACGGTAGTTGTACTTGAGTAAATCTTTCCAACCTACGCCGCCACCAGAGTTTGCAGTGAGAACACCTTCGATCACACCGCGTTCAAGCGCAGGGGCAACCTCAGGCGTACCGATTGTGACGCTCGTTGCACCAAAGCGTTTCAAAAACTCGGCCTGCTCAGGTGAGGTCACGCGCAGCTTCATGCCCTTTAGATCAGCCAGCGAGGTGAGTTTTTTATTCGCGTAAAGCACTTGTGGTGGAAAGTTATACCGGCCCAACATCACGATACCGCGCTTTTTATAGGCAGCAGCCATCGGGGCATCGATCAACTTAGAGACTTTCAAAAATTCATCATAGGTGCTAATTAAAAGCGGCAAGCGCAGCAAGCCGCTGATTGGTATGTTGCCTGTAAAAAACGAATCCTCTGCCATCTGGACCACGTTATCCGAAACAGCCTGAGTGATATTACTGGTGCTGATTTGCAACGAACCGCCCATATGCATGCGGATCGATAACTGCCCATCGGTTGCCTTATTGATATCTTCAAGCATCACCGCCAAACGCTTTGTTGAAGCGACTGGCGAAGGCATGAACGTATAAAAATCCCATTTTTGTGCAAAGGCAGGTGCCAGTAAAAGGCTCAAGGCCAAAGCGCCTAAGCAACGCGCAAGCGAGCGCAACCACTGTGAACTGAGTGCGAACATGATGGTTCTTCCCTTATGAGTTTTTTGAAATTTAGGGCGAGGCACTGAGCGCCTCTTTATTTGTCTCCAACTACACACCGTTTTACTTGTGACCTGTGCCGGTGTCAAGCAAGCCTTTTACCGACCCCTGTGGTTGTGCTAACTTGTCAGCAAATAAAAAATCGGAGACCTTCATGCTGGGCCTACACCTCACCCCCTCAAGCCAATACCCGTTCGGCTGTCGCATCGAAGGGGTCAACATCAAGGCTGGCGTTGATGAGCAAACTGCACAACTCATTAGTGAGGCCTTAAATAAGTACTTGGTGGTTTGCGTGTCGGGCGAGCCTACGGCTCTGAGCAGCTCGTAAACTGGGCAACCAAGATCGGCCCACTCGAAATTAACGTTTCAAAAGCCTTTCAAAACAGTCAATATCCGCAAGTCATGACGCTCTCAAACGTGATGGTTGACGGTAAACCTCAGGGGTTGGCGGATGCTGGACAAGAGTGGCACACCGACATGTCTTACAACCGCATTTCAGGGCGCGCAACGATTTTGCACGCGCATCAGGTTCCCTTCAAAGACGGTCGGGCACTGGGTGATACCGCTTTTCGTAATATGTATGCGGCCTACGAGGCGTTGCCACAGGCGCTTAAAGAAAAGCTCGACCCTTTGGAAGCCGTGCATGATTTTGAAAACCTTTGGACGCATATGCGTGCGCGGCCAGGCTCGCTGCGCAAACCCTTTACCGATGCGCAGCGCAAAGAGAAACCCCCAGTCGCACACCCAGTGGTCTTGCGCCACCCCTGGACCGGCCGCAAAAGCCTGTACGTGAATCGCGGCTTAACAACCAAAATTATCGGCTTGTCTGAACACGACAGCCGCAGCACGTTAGATTTTTTGTTCGACCATCAAGAGCAAGTTGACTTTGAATATCGTCACGAATGGCGCGTGGGCGACACACTGATGTGGGATAACTGTGCCAGCATTCATCTTGCAACCGGCGGCTATAGCGCCGAGCAACCAAGAGTGATGATTCGCACGCAAATTTTGGGAGATGAAGTGCGCTATCGGCAGACGAATGGTGCGCTTGGCGGGCGGGTCGTTGCCGCACACTGAGCGACCTACACAATCGCGGTTTAAACCTCCTTCAACACCAAACGATTAACTTTTTTATCAAATGATCATGCAAATACTTTTATCGGTATCGCGCCTCACGCTAACTTTTGGCTTGATCGCTAGCGCTCTGTCGTTTGTCGCACAGGCTCAAGAGTTTCCCTCACGCACCCTGCAAGTGATTGTGCCCTTCACGGCAGGCGGCCCTACCGACGCGATGGCGCGTGTTGTCGGGCGCGAACTTGCTCGCCTAACCAACCAGCCTGTTATCGTCGAAAACCGACCTGGTGCGGGTGGTAATGTTGGAAGCGCACAAGTGGCGCGCGCCGAACCCGACGGCTACACGATGATTGTGAACGGCGGCCTGACCCACACCCTAAACCCTCAGATCTTTGCCAAGACCAGCGGTTATGCACTCAAAGACTTTAAAGCTGTCGCCGCTTTCGCAAAAAGCCCGATGGTACTGACAGTCAACCCTGATCTAGGTGTCAACGATGTTCAGCAATTAGTGGCGCTGGCCAAAGCCAAGCCAGGTGGCCTATCGTTTGCTTCAGGTGGTCAGGCCAGCAACCCTCACATGGCCGCTGAATTATTTCGGGCTAGCACCCAAACCGACATGCTACATATCCCCTATAAAGGGACTGCCGACTCAGTCAAAGATATCGTAAGTGGCCGTGTGCAGGTAGGCTTCTTTAGCCCGCAAGTCGCCGAACCGCTGATACAAGCCGGCCGCCTGAAAGCCTTAGGCGTGACGTCAACCACACGCATCAAGGGTTTGGATAGCATCCCCACGATTGCCGAACAAGGTGTCAAAGAGTTTGTGTTTGAGTCTTGGTACATCGTGCTGGTACCCGCCAAAACCCCCGGCCCAATTGTGGCAAAACTCAATCAACTTATTAATCAGGCCCTAGACAACCCCGAAACACAAAAAGCGTTTCTAAGTATTGGCTTGGATGTGATCCACGCAACGCCCGAGCAAACCGAGGCCAGTATCCTTGCTGAGCAAAACAAATGGAGCGATCTGGTTCGCAAAATCGGCTTGCAGTTAGACTGAACACCCAAGTGCTTAGAGCGAGAGTACACCCACAAACAGCCAGCGTTAAGCTTTACGGCCAAGCAAACGCACCAACGCTGGGCTTAAACCTTTATTGGGTTTAATGGGCGGCGGCGCAAAGCTGCCTGCACGCGTTGCCACCGGATTCAGGGCGAACAGGGTTTCGACATGCTGAACAGCGCTCGATACACCATCCACCACGGGTACCGGCAGCTGATCACGTACTGTACGAGACAGGCCCGCCAACGGCGCGCCAGCCAAAATAATCACGTCAGCACCATCTTCGGTCACGCAACGATTTGCCAAGGCAACCAGGCGCTTGCCCTGATCAGCCTGCACCGAACCAATGTCAGCAAGAGGCTCATCCAGTGCACGGATGCTACATAAGCGGCTACCTAAACCATAGGCGTCAACCGTCTCGCGATACCACGCACGAATCCGCTGAGAGATCGCCACGATTGAAAAGCGTTGCCCTAGCAAGATGGCGGAAGCCAAGGCCGCCTCAGTCAAGCCTGTGACGGGGCAACTCAACACTTCGCGCAACGCCAATAACCCTGGGTCACCAAACGCGGCGACGACGACCGCGTCATAGCTGCCCTCAAGCTCAGCGGCACGTTCGGCCGCAGCATGGGCACCGATCATCGCCTCAAAGCGAGTTTCGATATACGCCACACCAAACGCAGCCGTTGCGACTTCAATTTGCGTACCGGGCGACGCGCTGCGTACAGCTTCGTCACGAATCAGCGTAGAAACGCTGTCTGAAATATTTGGATTAATTAAGAGTATGCGCATCGGTGGGTTCTGTATCGTGGTCTACACGCGCTTCGGTGCAATCGTTGGTGCGTCACCACGCAAAAATTGACCGCGCCCTTTTTGACCAGAAAATTCTTTGCCGTCCCACACCACCTCACCACGCGACAAGGTCATGCCAGGCCAGGCTTTAAGCTCGATGCCTTCGTAGGGTGTGTAGTCAACCGCATGATGCAAATTCGTGTTTTGAATCGTTACCTCACGCTCATCCCAGAACGCGTCGAAGCGTCGAGACGGGTCGTAGCCCGTTTTCCGTTCATTCACCCGTTAGAGTGGCAATGCGAGCCACGAATGATGGGGGAACTGGTGCCTGGGGCTAGCGAGCAGAAGCTGGTGATGGC
>CAIZGG010000142.1 GCA_903932425.1 uncultured beta proteobacterium
CCAAAATCACTCCAGTTGATTGCAATCTTGAGTACGCTGTCGAGTTCATCAGCGATGATGAACTGGTTGAAGTGACACCAAAGAGTATTCGTATTCGCAAACGCTACCTCACAGAGAACGAGCGCAAGCGTATGTCACGTTCTGACGCGTAACAGCGTTTGCCACTAAAAAGTACTCCTTTGAAAGAGTAACGAAAAATCGCGCTCTGTTGAGCGCGTTTTTTTTTCGATGTGCGCCCAGCATGGGCGCACTCATGCGGGTGCAAGGTCCGCGGTAAGTTGATCACAGCGAAGCGGTGTAGATCCGGCGGTTGTGCAGTGAAGGAGTGCGTTCTTGCCTGGGGAGACCTCGCCTCATGCCTGTTTAGTGGAGGCGGCGGTCGTAGAGTGCTCAGACAGCCCGATTTGTCTGCAGTTCAAGAATTTCAGGGTGCTCTCGATAAAAATCAAAAAGATGAGCGACGACTTCCTCGGGTTCGTCTGCGATGAAAAAGGTCTTAGGGTCGATGTTGTTGATGAGTTCGTTGCCGGCTAACTGTTCTTGAATCCACTTCATCAAACCGCTCCAAAAAGCTGATCCAACTAAGATCACCGGGCCATAGGGCACTTTGCCGGTTTGCATCAACGTCAGGGCTTCAAAAAGTTCGTCAAGTGTCCCAAAGCCGCCTGGCAACACGATATACGCCAGACTGTGCATAAAAAAGGTCGCTTTGCGCGACACGAAATGCTTAAACGGAAGTTCGATACTTAAATAGGGGTTTGCTTGCGCTTCGTGGTGCAGTTTAATGTGCAACCCAATGCTAGTGCCGCCGGCCTCGAAGGCCCCTTTGTTTGCAGCTTCCATAATGCCGGGGCCACCACCGGCAATGACCGTAAAACCAGCTTTCGCCAACAATTGAGCGATTTTTTCGCTTTTTTGATAATACTGAGACTCAGGTTTGATACGAGCACTGCCAAATACGCTGATTGCAGGCCCAATATTGGCCAGAGTCTCGGCGGCTAGCACCAACTCTGACATAATTTGGGTTGTTTGCTGCTGAATCAGCGAAATCTCTTCTTTTTTGTGGCCCATGAAAAAAACCTTGTTGCTCGTAGATGGTTCAAGTTATCTGTATCGCGCTTTTCATGCGATGCCGGATTTGCGTAATACTCAAGGCGAGCCCACGGGTGCCATTTATGGCGTCGTTAACATGATGCGCCGAATCCTGCTTGACTACCCTGCGCAATACGCCGCCTGCGTGTTTGATGCGCGTGGCAAAACCTTTCGCGATGATTTATACCCCGAATATAAATCACATCGCCCGTCGATGCCCGAAGAGCTCGCGAGCCAGATTGAGCCGATTCATGCCGCCATTCGTGCGATGGGCTGGAGCGTACTAAGCGTGCCGGGTGTTGAGGCCGACGATGTGATCGGTACACTTGCTCAATGGGCGCAAGAGCAAGACATCCATACAGTGATTTCAACGGGTGATAAAGACTTAGCTCAACTCGTAACCAGCCACATCACGTTGGTGAACACGATGTCCAACGAAGAGCTGAACCCTGAAGGGGTGTTGCGAAAGTTTGGTGTCGCGCCCAACCGGATTGTCGATTATTTGATGCTAGTAGGCGACACCGTTGATAATGTGCCAGGGGTGCAAAAGGTTGGCCCTAAAACCGCGGCCAAATGGATTGATGAGTATGGCTCGATCGAAGCTTTGGTTGAGCGAGCGGCCGAGGTCAAAGGCGTCGCAGGCGAAAATCTACGCGCCGCAATCGGTCAGTTCAACTTAACGCGTGAACTCTTAACCATAAAGACCGACTGCGAGTTACGGGCAGAGGTTCCTGAAATAGAAATTCTCGCGCCAAAACCTCAAGATAAAGACACCCTCACAGGCTTGTTTGAACGCTACGGCTTCAAGTCGTGGTTACGTGAATTAACTGGCGAACCCACCCGCGTGCCCACCGGAGACGCGCGTGTGGCAGCAGAAACCGTGCGCCCAGTCGCGCCCGAGCAAACGCATTATCAGATGGTCACGGATTGGGCCACGCTAGATGACTGGCTGGCTCGCGCGTCGGCGGCAAGCTGCGTGGCCTTAGACACTGAAACGACCGCGCTCGACGCAATGCAAGCGCGCTTGGTGGGGATCTCGCTCTCGGTTGAGCCGGGAGTCGCTTGCTACATTCCGGTGGCCCATCGCGGTGCGGACGCCCAAGGGCAATTGCCGCGCGCCGAGGTACTAGCCCGGATGAAGGCTTGGCTTGAAGATCCACGGCCTACCAAGCTGTTACATCACGCCAAATATGACACGCATGTTTTTGCCAATGAGGGCATTGACCTGCGCGGTGTCGCCGACGACACCATGTTGCAAGCCTATGTACTCGAGTCGCATCGCGGCGTTGGGCTTGAAGATCTTTGTTTACGTCGTTTAGGTATCAAAGGCACCTCGTACGAACAATTGTGCGGTAAGGGCGCTCATCAAATCGGGTTTGATGAAGTCGACCTTGAGCGCGCGACGCACTATGCCTGCGAAGATGCTGATTTCACGCTAAGGTTGCACAAGGTTTTGCGACCTGAGGTGAGTGCGCTGGCCTCGCTTGAGTATATTTATCAGCTTGAAATTTTAGTATCGCGTGTGCTGTTTGAAATCGAGCGCAACGGTGTGATGATTGATTCGGCTGAACTTGGCCGGCAAAGCCATGTAATCGGCCAAGAGTTGTTGGCACTCGAACAAAGGGCCTACACAATCGCCGAGCAGCCTTTTAATTTAAATTCACCCA
>CAIZGG010000143.1 GCA_903932425.1 uncultured beta proteobacterium
ACCACCGAGGTCGACAACTGGCCTGCCGACGCCGCAGGGGTTCAAGGCCCCGAGTTGATGCAGCGCTTTGCCGAGCATGCCGAGCGGTTTAACACCGAGATGGTGTTTGATCATATCTCAAACGTCGACTTTTCATCACGCCCGTTTCGCTTGACTGGCGATGGTGGCACCGAATACACCTGCGATGCCTTAATTATCGCAACCGGCGCCTCGGCAAAATATCTCGGCCTGCCCTCTGAAGAGGCCTTTATGGGCCGCGGCGTGTCGGGCTGCGCCACCTGTGACGGGTTCTTTTACAAAAACCAAGATGTCGTGGTTGTCGGCGGTGGTAACACCGCGGTCGAAGAAGCCTTGTATCTTTCAAATATCTGCCGCAGCGTCACGGTCGTTCATCGCCGCGACAAATTTCGAGCCGAGCCCATTATGATCGACAAGATGATGGATAAGGTCGCCAATGGCAACATGAAAATCGCCGCCTTTCGCGAACTTGATGAAGTACTGGGCGATGCCTCGGGCGTGACTGGGGTGCGTTTGCGGGCAACAGATACGAAAAACACCGAGGATTTGGCCGTTACTGGGGTATTTATCGCGATTGGCCACGAGCCAAACACAGGTATTTTCAAAGATAAGCTCGAGATGGCCAATGGTTATATCGTGACTAAAAGCGGGCTCTCAGGCTTAGCCACTATGACTTCCGTACCGGGTGTATTTGCTGCTGGCGACGTGCAAGATCACGTTTATCGCCAAGCCATCACCAGTGCGGGTACAGGCTGCATGGCGGCCCTTGACGCACAACGCTGGCTGGAGAATGCGCAGTCATAAAGCGGGGCTCGCCGACCTCAAACGCCTGAGCGAGGCGGCCGCCCGCAACCGCGAAAAAGCTCAGGCGCTCGCTCGTGCGAACAGGCAGTCTCTTGACGTGCACTCAAGCCCCAACGCGCCTGGGCAAGCCCAATCAGCACAGGCAGTCTCGAGCGCAGACCAAAAGCTCTTTGCTCAGACCGTTGGCTCAGTGCAAGCACTCAGCAAACAGCAGACGCGGCTCTTGCTCAAGCCTGTACTTGGCACGACGCAGAGCGAGCAACTCACTGAACGCCGCCAACGGGCTGTGGGGCAAACACAGATGCGGCTTGAGCCTTTATCGGATGGCGCCGGACTGCCCCAAGAGGCCGACTTCGATCCGACCTGGGCAGCGACCGGCATTGGCCCCTCGGTCTTGCGTCAACTCGCCCGCGCGTTTTGGCCAGTTGGCGCGCGACTAGATTTACATGGCCTGAGCAGTGATCAGGCTCGCACGGCGCTGGCGACCTTTATCGAAAATAGCCAGAGTCATGCTACCCGTTGCGTGTGCATCATTCACGGCGTGGGTTATGGGTCTGCAAACGGCCAACCGGTTTTGCCTGCCCGCGTCAGGCAATGGCTGAAACAGCTCCCTGCAGTGAGCGCCTTTGTTCAGGCGCCCAAAGCCTACGGAGGAGCAGGCGCCCTGCTTGCCCTGCTTAAGCTACCCGACTGAAACAAGGTCAAGAGATCAAGCTAAGGCGGCGCTGAGTCGCCGACCAACACCTTTAGTCAGGCTGCCGTAAATCATCGACTAGCGCGTCGGTCACGGGGTTTGTTCGCTTAGTTAAGAGTGATACCAACGCGATCACAATAAACGCTACAGGTGCCCCAAACACACCGGCAGCGATCGGCTGGATATCCCACCACAGCGCAACAGGCTCACTGGTTGATACACCCAACACCCAGTGTCGCAACCACGGTTGCGCCTGGATCATATACAGGCAAGTCACGCCCAAGCCAGCCAACATGCCGCAGCATGCTCCCCACTTGTTCGCACCTTTCCAAAAAATTCCCATCACCAGCGCTGGGAAGAAAGTCGACGCCGCAAAAGAAAATGCGGCACCTACTAAAAACAGGATGTCGGCTGGCGTTCGGGTTGCGGCCCAGGCGGCTGCAAACGCAACAATCAGCAAGAGTATTTTGGATAACAACACCCGCCGGCCGGGACCCATCTTGGGTGACAAGACTCTAAACAGCGTATCGTGCGACAGCGCGCTTGAAAGAGTCAACAGCAGGCCGTCGGCTGTCGACAATGCTGCGGCCAAGGCTCCAGCCGCCACAAGGCCAGACACCACGTACGGTAAGCGACCAATTTCAGGGCCGGCAAGCACGATCACATCGGCGCCGATCTGGATCTCGGCCAACTGCACAACACCGTCTTGGTTTAAATCCAAGATCGTCAACAAAGAGCGGTCAACCGCAGACCAAGCATGCACCCAACTCGGTAAATCGGCAAATCGAGTCCCGACCAGATCTGTATAAATTTCGAACTTGACTAAGATCGCCATCGCTGGCGCCATCAGATAAAGCAGAAGGATGAAAAATAAAGACCAGAAGACCGACTTACGCGCGGCATCCACCGAGGGTGTCGTAAACGATCGCATCAAAATATGTGGCAAGCCCGCAGTGCCCATCATCAGACACAGCACAATCGCTAAAAAATTATTTCTCACCGCGTCAGTTGACTCAGAGGTTCTACTGGCAAACGGTACGGCATGGGGCTGCGGTGCGCTCGCGCGCACAGCGTAATCATCGCGCGCTTTGGACCAAGCCATACGAGCGCCTTCTACCGACTTGGGGTAAGCCGCCAGCTCACGTTCGAGATTGCGCACCTCACCCATTGGCGCATCTTTGGCACGCGCGCGTAGCAACTGAAGCCGAAGTTTTTGTTGTTCTGTTTCGTAAGTCTCTGGCAAGCCAGAGACTCGTAGCTGCATCATTTCAGAACGCTCCTTCCACAAGGCACGCACAGAAAGTTCGCTATCGTCGTGGGTCAACTCGCGCTCGCGCTCGGTGACTTGTTGTAATACAGAGCTCGCCGCCACCTGTGGCACCGGTTCGCCAGTTTGCTTCACGGCCAGCCAAATGACGGGGACCAAATAAGCGATCAGCAAAATGATGTATTGCCCGACCTGCGTCCAAGTCACTGCACGCATACCACCCAAAAAAGAACAGACTAAAACGCCACCCAAGGCGATGAAGATCCCGAGCTCAAACGAAATCCCCGTCATGCGCGTCGTGATGATCCCAACCCCGTAAATCTGGGCAACTAAATAGGTAAACGAGCACAATACCGCGCAGATAACCCCCAGCATTCTAGGTAAGTTACCGCCAAAGCGCGCGCCCAGAAAATCTGGGATCGTGTAGCGACCAAACTTCCGCAGATAGGGTGCCAAGAACAATGCCACCAATACGTAGCCGCCGGTCCAACCCAAAATGTAGGCGAGTCCGTTATAGCCAGTCAGGTACAACGTGCCGGTCACACCAATAAACGAAGCGACTGACATCCAGTCGGCAGCCGTCGCCATGCCATTGAAGACCGCCGGCACGCGTCTGCCGGCAACATAGTATTCAACGGGGTCTGACGTGCGACACATAATTCCGATGCCCGCATACAACGCCACGGTCACAAGCAAAAAGGCATAACCAATCCAGTGCCTGGCCAACCCCATTATTTCGAGCAGGGCTAACAGCAGTACCAACAGGCAGAAGCCGAAAGCGTATACAGCGTAGCCACGAAACAGTTGGGCATTAAAGCGCTGCTGGGCTGCGGCTTCTTTAGACACTCAGTGGTCTGCTTGAGCGGTGCGCCGAGCGCGTTGGTCGTTGCGTGCCATACGCCAGGCATAGACCCCAACGATCAACAAAAAGAAGAGCGGCGCACCGAAGGCTGCCATCCAAAACGAAAACGGCCAGCCAAAGATGAAATAGCCACTAAGCTCGAGTGCGTAATAAGCGGGCACGAAGGTCACTAAGCACCATATGCATAACAGGCTCACAATCAACAAAAGATTGTGACGCCAATAGCGATTGCGAGTGCGGGCTTGAGCAGTGAGCATGATCGCCTAAAATATACAACTTGCAAGGTATAAGCGACAACGGCTGACACCAAAGTGCCAGCCGTTGTGCGATTTGTTTTTATTAGAGTCGTGCTTATTTTTGTTATGAAGCCGATGCTGCCAGCTTGCTCATGCAGAGCCTTGTCCCCTCACCTGCATGAGAAAGATTCTGCAC
>CAIZGG010000144.1 GCA_903932425.1 uncultured beta proteobacterium
AAAATATAGCCCTAAAAAAATCCCAGTCTGACGCGGTGCTTGTACGACGTCATCAATAAAAAACAAAACAAGCGTTGCTGGAATCGCCACCGAAATGGCATTGAACAAATAAAACCACAACACGCGACGCACACTGTGAGGCGCAAGCGCTTGGCGCCATCCCTCAAGCCCCTGAGCCTGCGAGAATTGAGGTCTCGCGGAGAAGCGCAAGGTACAGCCCAGGCACAACAACAAGATCACTACAAAAACCCAGGCGAAAAACTGATACCCAGCGCGAGCGCCTAACTCAGTTACCCAAACCGCAGGCAACACTGAGGCGAATACCACGCCTAATAAGCCAAGAGCTTCTCGCCATCCCGTGACGCGAGCACGCCCCGCCACGTCATCAGTGATACGGGCACCCCAGGTCAGATAACAAATATTTAACAGGCTATGCGCGCCGTACACTAACACCAGAGAACCCGCGAGCCACCACAACAGCCCCGAAGCAGTCCACTGGGGCGGAGTAAAGAGCAACACGAATCCGCAGGCTAGCAGACAAGCGGCCACTAGCATGAGCGCAGACCACCCATGACGGATACGTTGTAGCCCGTCGACTAGCCGACCGATCAAGGGGTCTTGTACCGTATCTAGCATGCGCGTCAAAAATAGCACTGCACCCAAGGCCGCTAACTCAACACCTAAGGTTTCACCATAAAATTTGGGCGAAATCATATAAATCGGCATCAACGACATTGCCAGCGGCAGACTGAGGGCCGCATACCCTGCCAAGCTAAGTTTATTCAAGGTTTCTCACCAAGCAGAGCCTGCCGCAACGCTGGTTCGCTCGTTCGAGGATCGAGCCAAATCGCAAAGAAATGCTGCGCCAAATGATCGTTGATACGTCCAGTGGGTTGATCGCGATGAAAGAACTCGGCTCCTTGACCAGGGCGATACACCGCAGTGATCGATTCTCCAGCCTGCACATTAGGAAACGCCTGCACAAGTTCAGCAAGCCAGTCTTTTCGTTCATTAATCGGTGCCTTCAGTTTTTCCATTTCTTCAACTGTGGCTTGAACCATACTGGCACCCTTGACCTGACGCAGGTAGGTCAAGGACAAAGCAAAGGTCTCATTGGCCTGATAGCGCCCGCCAGGTGCCCAAAGCTTGGCTTCGTAGATCGAAAAGCCAAAACGGCTATACAGCCCTTGCCCGACCAGTTGGGCTGTGGGTAAGCGATCAAGCGCGGGGTCAGCTAAAACAACCGTCGGCCAACAGGCGATCAGCCATCCCCCAAGGATCAGTTTGCGCAGAGTGTCCATTGTTTGACATCCGTTCGTTGTTCTCTAAATCCCGCCTCACAATAGGCGAGATACATTCTCCAGATTCGAATAAAAGCATCGTCGTAATTTTGCTCGCGAATCGTCGTAAGATGTTGCTCAAACTGCTGTGCCCAACGTTTAAGCGTCTCTGCATAGTCGAGGCCAAACGAAAAACTTTCGCGCACCCCTAATCCCGCGGCTTGCGCTTCAGCCTGAAAGCGCGTCGGGCTGGGCAACATACCCCCCGGAAAAATGTATTGTTGAATAAAATCGGTGCCGCGACGATAGGCATCAAAGTGTTCATCGGTAATATCAATCGTCTGCACCACTGCCCGCCCTTTGGGTTTGAGGCAGCGCGCAAGCATTTGAAAATAACTCGGCCAGTGCA
>CAIZGG010000145.1 GCA_903932425.1 uncultured beta proteobacterium
GACCCCGGAGTATTGTCCACTGCGGAAATTGTGCCACTTACGTCGGCGCTAAGACACGGCAACTACAATTTGTACACTGTTAACCTGCTTTGATGCACGCAAAACACAACGTCTACGTCGTCGAATTATCCAAGGAAGTCTTGGGCAATAAACGGTTCGTCAAGTCAAACCCAGGCTATGTGACAGGCATGCCCTGCGTCTACGTGGGCATGACAGGGCTTGATCCGGATGTCCGGTTTGACAACCACAAGGCGGGAATTCGCTCCAACAAATACGTCACGCGCTTTGGCGTTCGTTTAATGACCGAACTTTTTGAGCATTTGAACCCTATGCCCTATGGTGATGCGCAATACATGGAAGTTGACCTAGCTATCCGTTTACGCGAACAGGGTTTTGGTGTTTGGCAAGCCTAAGCAGGGGTATTTAAGCGGACAGCTCATAGCGTGAGCCCTCAGGATTTTCTAAGTAGCAGTCAATGGCGCTTCTTATTCCGACAAGGTTCGCAAGATTTATGCAGGTCCTGGACTTCACCTGCTTTTCCGCCGGGTTTTTAGCGCTCAACAACTGCGTCCGGATCACCACCGCTGATCTTATTTGACTGGTGTGGCTGCTTCCTGCTGCCTTAACAAAAACCGTTGAATTTTCCCACTCGGCGTCTTGGGCAGCTCCGGCACAAACTGCACTTCGCGTGGATAGGCGTGAGCGGCCAACCGGTGCTTGACCAGTTGTTGTAATTCAATTGCCAGTGCATCGCTCGCGGTGTAACCCGCTTTCAAAACCACAAAGGCCTTGACGATTTCTGTGCGCTCCGGATCTGGTTTGCCAATCACTGCGGCCTCTGAAACTGCCGGATGCTCGATCAGGCAACTCTCTACGTCAAATGGCCCTATGCGATAACCGGACGATGTGATGATGTCATCGCCCCGTCCGACAAAGGCGATATTGCCGCCTGCATCCATCTCCACGGTGTCACCCGTCAGGTAATACTTACCTATAAAACCTGCGGTTGGCTGCCGCCAGTAACCTTCAAAATAGTAAAGACTCGACATTTCCCGGTCTACGGCCAAATTGCCCTGCTGGCCGGATTGCAACTCGACTCCCTCATCGCTTACCACGACCATGCGATAGCCGGGAATGGCGTAGCCCGCAGCACCCGCTCGCACAGTGTGACTCAGGCCGTGGAAGTTGCACAGCACCATACCGACTTCGGTCTGGCCATAGTGGTCGTTCACAGTACAGTCCAAGTGCTCAGAGAACCAGCGGATGACCTCGGGATTGAGCGGCTCCCCCGCGCTATTGGCGACGCGCAGTTGTCCGCGTACTGCCTGGGCCTTCTCCGGGCCGGCTGCAATCAGCATGCGGTAGGCGGTAGGCGCACCGGCCAAGTTCGTGATCTTGTATTTCTGAATCACGCGATAGGTGCTGTCCACCGTGAAAGAACCCTCGTAAAACAGCGTGGCGTGCCCCATCAGCAAGGGGCCAATAGCTGCGTAATAGAGGCCATAAGCCCAACCGGGATCGGCAATATTCCAGTAAATATCGTCAGCGCGCAGGTTAACGGCGTAGCGCATGTACATGTAAAAAGCCTTGAGCGCCTTGTTAGGCACCGCCACCCCCTTGGCCTGCCCGGTAGTGCCTGAAGTGAATAACATCATGAAAGGGTCATCGCCGGTGTGCATGACCGGTGTAAAACTGGCGCTGTGATTGGCGAGTTCGGCGTGGAAATCAAAATCTCCCAACACCAGTGGCTTCGCTGAATGGTTGTGCGTTAAGGTCGCAATGGCTGGGCAGTTTTCTACCTCATCCAGCTTGGAGCGGTTGCTGCTGTCGGTGACGATCAGCTTGGCTTCGCTGGATGAGACTCGGTACTCAATGGCTTTGGGGCCAAAGGCTGTAAACAGTGGTTGGTAGACCGCACCAGCGCGCCATGTTCCCAGAATGACAACCAGCAATTCGGGCACGCGTGGCAGCAAACCCGCCACACGGTCGCCTGGCTGCACACCCTGACTGACCAGAAAGTTGGCAAAGCGTGAAGATGACTCTTTCAAATCTTCAAATGTGTGGGTGCTACTGCGCCCGTCCTGCCCTTCCCAGTAAAGCGCAATGCGACCGGACTCTGCGTAACGGTCGCAGCACTCGATGGCCGCATTCATTCCTTTATCGAAATCACCGATAAAGGCCGGTTTCAGGCTATCTGCACTAAACGTGCTCAGAAACCCCTGGTAATCTGGAACAAGTGCTGATTCAGATGCGAGAGGACGGGCCATTTATGACTCCGAGTGTTTATGGGGCAAGTGGACCAAGCTTCAGCAAAAGGTCTAACTGTTGGGAGTTAATTCATTCTGCTATCGCGCCAATTGCTGCTGATCCCTGGGCTAATCCATCAGCACCACGAAGAATCACCAAGTGCCCTTTGATTTTGATGACCGCTCCTGATTTGTGCATGAATGGCAATACCGTGTCCTTGCGGATAGCGAATTCTTTCACAACACCCTGCGCTTTGGAGAAGCAATTGCCATGTGCATTTTGCATACTCGGGGGAATAACGAGATTGGCATGTTGACCCAGGGCCTCATGTTCTTCGAAGCCGAGCGCCAACTGGGCAGCTGTGTTCCATAAATTTATGTTTCCATCGCTGTCCACGCCTATGACAGCATAGGACATATTCTCAATCAAGGATTGGCTGTTAGGTGCACCAAGATTAGTCATTAGGAATATCTCGTATTGTTTCAGATTTTTATGATGGAATAAATCGAATTTCAGATGTAATACAAAATGTTCGCTGGCCCCTTCGGGATTGCAAGCAGAGAGGTAGATGCAGTTGCTTTAAACACTTTTCCATTGCATTGATCGTCCGCCTGCGATGGCGCAACTGTAATTGCGAAGGCAGTAATATAAAAAGGACTTTCTAGTGGCCATGGTATGCGTACATATATTGTTTCTGGTGTCCGGCGGTACCAAGAAAAAGACCGGGTCAAGCATCGGAAAACGGTAGCGAGTGAATCAGTATGAATTTCCAGGTGCCGGCGTCCCGACGAAGAACACAGGTTGTCGGGGCAACGATAGTGGTCACTTTGCCTTCCAAAACATAGCTCTGGTCGAGCATGCACGTGACAACCGCAATGTCATTGGATACGGTTGCGTGAAGGTCAGACAGCACTGATTTGATGGAGTTAACCATGCTAAACAAAGGAGTCAATGCGGCAACAACATTAGCCTTACCGCGCGACCACTTCTTGGTAAGTTCGTCTACCTGCTCAATGTCGTCCGCCATCATGTTAAAAAAGGCCTCCAGGTCGGCGTTGTCAGCAGCCTTAAAGGCACCGCGCACAATGTCCTCTAGTTCTTGGTTCATATCGCTCTCCTATCAGTTAGATAAAAAATCGTAGAAATGAGTACATTCCCATTTCGCCAACCAGCAAATGGCCATGTGAATAACGGAGTCAGAGTCTCTTGACTCAATGCAAAAGGTAAACCACCCCACATTACTCGATACGCGGCTGGGGCCAAGCATTGCTGGCGATAGTTGCATGCTTGCGGCAACAATTGTGGTTCTTACCCTCGGCGTTTGCGTAGGGTGGGGTTTGAATTATGGTGACTAGATGCAATAATTTACCAAAAGTTAAATAACTATGGAAAATTTATTATTCATTAGGTCACTACAGTAATACATGGTCTATAGGTGTTTACCCCTTACGCCGCCCTGAAAAGACCGTTTCTCAGGAATTTCTACTTTGAACTGCTTCGGCATGGCACGATCTTCGAAATTACCGAGGGTAAACGCTATGAATTTAACGTCTTGCCCTGTATCTTTCCCCAACTATTGGGCGTAAAGTAATTTAGCGCCCTTTTTCCGCAGGCGCATTTACCCTATGAATTCACCTTATGTGAGTTCAAAATACAGGAGAAATTTTGTGTCTCATCCCACATACGTTGAAGAAGTAAATGCAATCACTGGTGTCCTCCATCATTACATAGAGGGCGCCCGCTCTGGTAAAGGTACCGCGATGAAACCGGCCTTTCATGACGCCGCCACGATTTATGGCTACGTGGGAGCGGATCTGTTTGGAGGGCCAATTCAAGGCCTGTTCGACTGGAATGACACGAATGGTCCAGCCAAGGACATTAAGACGCAAATTTGCTCAGTTGATGTGGTCGGTACCTGCGCTAATGTTCGTGTCGACTCAGATAATTGGACCGGGCATCGCTTCACCGATTTTTTCAATTTGGTCAAGTTTGATGGCCAATGGCAAATTGTTAGCAAGGTGTTCTATCTCCACCCTTGACTTGAAAGCAATGATGCGAATTGGCCAAGTAGAAAATTTTGAGGACTAGGTCTGACCTGCTTGCTTCCGCCTGATCAAAGGCCTAAGGCAATTTATGAAAATTTTTTCATTTATAAAATAATTTCGCAATGGGAGATTACCGGTTGCGGGCGCCAATCCTGGCTTCCATTACCTTAACTTGGAGTTTTCTATGACGACTGAATACCGTATTTCTTCTACTGCCAGTGCGAATGAGCGCTTTGTGCTGGCCCAATACATGTTCGTGCTGCTTATCCCAGCCTTGCTTGCGATCATCATTTTCGGGCACGTAGCAGAGGCTGCTGCTCCGATCAAGCATATGGTCGCAGCCACTGCTATTTTCGGCATACTTTCCATCTACTTGATAGTGTCTGGTGCAATGCGTGAATTTGAAGCATTGACTAAGGACGCGAGCGAAGAGGAGAGTGCTTTGTACGTGACCCAAGAAAACAAAAAGCAGCCCTGGGCTGGGTACCAAATTTACGCCATTCTCGCGACCGGCTTGCCCCTGTTGCTGATATTGATGGCGATATACGGTTGATTTTTACGACTGTAGCGAGCCATCTTTAATCGTTTGAGCCAGTTTGCTGTAGGTTGCACGTCGCTTTGAACGTGGGATGCAATCCGTTGGCGCTGCCAAACAGAAAAAACAATGAAAAATTCAATGCTTTTAGAGTTGGCTCCTCAACCTGGGCTCGAACCAGGGACCTACGGATTAACAGAAAACTAGGTTGCTGAAATACC
>CAIZGG010000146.1 GCA_903932425.1 uncultured beta proteobacterium
CGAAGGCGATCTGGTGATGGCTGCCGAATTCGTGACCCCCGAGGCCATCAATTTCATGGTGACGCACGGGCGTGGTCTGGTTTGTTTGACGCTCACCGAAGAGCGCTGTAAGCAGCTCGAACTCCCTTTGATGTCGGCTCGTAACGGTACGGCCTACGGTACAAATTTCACCGTCTCGATCGAGGCGGCAGAGGGTGTAGAAACAGGTATTTCGGTGGCCGATCGCGCTCGCACGGTGCAAGTGGCTGTCGCGCGCGATGCTAAAGCAACTGATCTTGTGCAGCCAGGGCACATTTTCCCCTTAAAAGCTGTTGCGGGCGGTGTTTTGGTGCGTGCTGGCCACACTGAAGCGGGCTGTGATCTGACACGTATGGCGGGTTTAACGCCGGCCGCTGTCATCTGCGAAATCCTCAAGGCTGACGGCACAATGGCGCGTTTGCCTGACCTGATCGAATACGGGCGCACTCACAACTTAAAAATTGGCACGATTGCGGATCTGATCCAGTATCGCAGCGAGCACGAGTCGGTCGTCGAGCGCGTGGGCTCGCGCGAAATTCAAACCGCCTGGGGCACCTTTCAGATGGTGGCTTACCGCGACACCGTTGCCGGCAACCCCCATATTGCCCTGATCTCGGGTCAGGTTGACCCCCTGCGCGAAACCTTGGTGCGCGTACACGAGCCGACTTCAATGCTTGATGTGCTTGATATTCATAGCGCTGGGCATACTTGGGGCGTCGCTGAGGCTTTAGAGGCCATCAAAGCGGCACCTGCTGGCGTGATGGTATTTTTAAATTGTCAAGGCTCTGCTGAACACCTGTTCGGTCAAATTGGCGCCTGGCCCGGGCAAGCGGCAGCCCCTGTTAAACGTGATGCGGGCCGTATGGATTTGCGCACCTATGGCATGGGTGCACAGATTTTGCGCGATTTAAAAGTCGGTCAGATGAGACTGATGGCGCGCCCCCGAAAAATGCCAAGCATCATGCCTGGTTTTGGCTTGGATGTTACAGGCTACGACCATCAACCTCCCACTCGCAACACATAGGAAGCACACCATGAGCCCTTTTACCCTTGAACCAGACATGAACGGCGAAGGCTTGCACATCGGTATTGTGCGTGCCCGCTTTAACGAAGACATTGGCTTGATCGAACTCGACACCTGCCTGCAAGAGCTTGAGGCCCTTGGCGTTGACGAGCGCGACATCATGGTCGTGACCGTCCCCGGCGCCCTTGAGTTGGGTGTCACGCTGGCTCGTATGGCCGAAACCTTTGAGTTTGATGCACTGATTGCATTAGGTGCCGTCATTCGAGGCGAAACCTACCATTTTGAAATCGTCAGCAACGAAAGTGCCGCTGCGATCTCGCGCATTGCCCTCGCAACAGGTATCCCAGTCGCTAATGGCGTACTCACCACTGAAACCGACGAGCAGGCCGAGGCCCGCGCGGCCGACAAAGGCCGTGATTGCGCACAATGTGCGGTTGAAATGGCTAACCTGGTGGCAGCGCTCGAGCCCGAAGCCGACGATGCAGAGGGCGAAGATCTTGAATAAACCGGTACACGATGCTAATTCGGCCGGTGTGCAGCCTGTGCGCAGCGCGCGCAGGCGTGCGCGCGAGCTAGCGTTGCAAGGTTTATACGCCTGGTTGGTCAGTGGTACAGATAGTTTGCAAGACGCTGGTGAGATCGAAGCACACTTGCACGAAGAAGAAGAATTTGAGCTCGCTGATGCGGTGTGGTTTAAAACCTTGTTGCACGGTTCAATGAAAGAAGCTCCGGCTTTGCGCGAAAAATTTGCTCCGTTTGTCGATCGCCCACTTGTCGAGCTATCGCCCATCGAACACGGCATCCTGCTGATTGGCAGCTTCGAGTTGATTCATCACGTTGAAGTGCCGTATCGCGTCGCCATTAACGAGGCGGTCGAGCTCGCTAAATCTTTTGGTGGCACCGACGGCTTTAAGTTTGTCAACGGTGTGCTTGATAAGTTAGCGGCTGAAACGCGCGCCGCCGAAGCACGGGCACCTGTGCGTCGCTGAGCCCGCGTGTGGCAACCGAGTTTGACCTGATCAAACGTTTCTTTAGCAGACCTGTTTCGGCAGAGTTGCTGGGGGGCGGTGATGATTGCGCCTTGTTTGGTGTCACGCCCGGATTTCAGGTTGCCACCAGCACCGACCTCCTTCTTGAAGGGCGTCATTTTTTTTCAGAGGTTGACCCTCGCTCTCTTGGGCATAAAGCCCTCGCGGTGAATCTTTCTGACTTGGCGGCAATGGGCGCACGGCCACTAGGCTGTTTGCTTGGAATAGGCTTGCCTGCTATCGATGAGGCATGGGCCGAGCAGTTTGCCGAGGGCTTTTACGCGCTCGCCGATCAGCACGCTTGTGCCTTGATCGGCGGCGACACCACCCGAAGTTTGCAAGGCATCACACTTAGCGTGACGGTATTTGGCGAGGTCGAGCCACGCTTGGCGCTCAGGCGTAATGCCGCGCAGGCGGGCGACGATATCTGGGTGTCAGGTACCTTGGGTGCAGCCGACATCGCCTGTCGCATGCTTGCTGGTGAAATCCCGCTCGATACCGCGCTCTTGCAGGCCACGCGCCGCGCGCTTGAATGGCCGATACCTCGGATCGAGTTGGGCCAAGAGTTGCGTTCGCATGCTCGTGCGGCGATCGATGTCTCAGATGGCTTGTTGCAGGATCTAGGGCATATCCTTACCGCGAGTGGTGTTGGTGCAGAACTTCACGAGCAGCGTCTACCCTTACACGCCGCTCTAACCAGGCAGTCTAAGAGCACACTGCCGCCCGAGGTGTTACGTCGTGCCGTGCTTGCAGGCGGTGATGTCTACGAACTTTGTTTTACCGCCGCGCCGGCGCAGCGTGCAACGCTTGAAAAAATCGGTCAAACGCTCGGTGTTGCGCTGACGTGTATCGGCACGATTCGCAAAGAGTCAGGGCTAGTCGTTTATGATCAAGCCGGAACTGCGATCCCTGTGATGCCCGGCGGTTTCGACCACTTTAGGCCTTGACTGTTGGCGAGGTCTTGTGCCGATGACTTTTGGCTTTGTATCTTGATCGCCTGTTGTTCTGACTACCTTAGGATGTAACCCAACATGACAGACGTTTCAAAAAGACACCGTACAAGCTGGCCTAAGGCGGCGTGGGTGTTTTCGGATCCGGGCCGTATGCTGATGTTTGGCATGGGCTCTGGTTTGCTGCGTCCGGGCTCGGGCACGTGGGCGACCTTGCTGGCTTGGTTGCTCTGGAGCGTCGCGTCGCCTGGTGTCAGCGATCTTTATATCGGTCTTTTCTTGCTGGTCTGTTTTATTTACGGTTGTTGGGCGTCCGAACGGGTGGCCAAGCAGCTGGGCGTGCCAGACCACGTCGGCGTGGTGTGGGATGAGTTTGTGGCATTTTGGCTCGTGCTTTGGCTCGTGCCCCAAAGTTTGCCTGCTCAAGCACTTGCCTTCGTGTTGTTTAGATTTTTTGATGTTGTGAAGCCTCCACCGATTCGGCAAGCCGACGCGCGCTTTAAAGGTGGTGTCGGTGTGATGCTTGATGACTTGCTTGCTGCGGGTTACACACTTTTAGTGATGGCGCTTGTGATTCGGCTTGGCGCCCCGCTTTAAAACCGCGGTGCGCAGTCCTCGTGCTTCCCTCCAACTATCCTAATGCTTGTTATTCTGTCAGCGATTAGGCGTTAGTCTCTTTGCGTTAGTTGTTCACAACTTCACAGGCAAAAATATGTCAACACAGATCGATCAGCTAGCCACCGAGCTCGGTGAACTTCTTTTAAAACATAAAGGCCTACTTGCCACAGCCGAGTCCTGCACGGGTGGTTTGCTGTCGGGTGCCGCCACGGCAATCGCCGGTTCAAGTGCCTGGTTTGATCAGGGCTGGGTCACCTACAGCAACGCCGCTAAGCAAGCGCAGTTAGGCGTTACGCCACAAGCGCTGTTGCAGTTTGGCGCAGTCAGCGAAGAGGTTGCACGTCAGATGGCGGTGGGGGTGTTAAACATGGCGCCCCGCGCGACGCTGGCCTTGACCACCACAGGCATTGCAGGCCCCGGCGGTGGTTCGCCCGGCAAGCCGGTGGGTTTGGTGTGGTTTGGCTTTGCACAACGACGCCCGTCAGGGGTCATCGTGCATGCGATTTCTAAAATATTTGAAGGCGATCGCAAAGCCGTGCGCGAAGCGTCGGTGGCATTCTCGTTGGCGACTGGTCAGATGCTGCTGAAAGAAACCTGAGCTTCACAGCCGTCAATATGAGCGATTGCTGCTGCTTTCAGACGCACCCCGTCATGGGGTACGTGGCTGAATCGGTGTTGATGCCTAGCGAATTGTTCGCACTTTAGCGATGCGCGTTGATCTCATCACGCGTTTGACGTGCTACTGCCGCCGCGGCTTCGGTCCAGTGTCCTTCGCCCTTTGCGTACAAAATCGCGCGTGACGAATTAATCATCATTCCGGTCTTTTGTGCGTTGCAGCCTGCTGCGCAAGTTGCCGCAACGTCACCGCCTTGCGCACCAATGCCAGGCACCAGTAGTGGCACGCTGTCGCCTACGGCCTTGCGCACCGCCGCCAATTCATTCGGAAACGTCGCCCCAACCACCAGGCCGCACTGGCCCGTTTTATTCCATTTGTTGGCAACCAAATCAGCGACACGCAAATACAGCGGCACGCCGTCTGTCTCTAAAAACTGAAGGTCAGACCCGCCTGGGTTTGAGGTGCGGCACAGCACGATGACGCCGCGATCTTCCCATTCAAGGTAAGGCTCAACTGAATCGCCCCCTAAGTACGGGCTCACCGTGACTGCATCGGCCTGATAACGGCCAAAGACTTCTTGCGCATACTGTGTGGCCGTGGCGCCAATGTCGCCACGCTTGGCGTCAAGCACCAAGGGTAGATGAGGATACTGTTCGCGAATATAGGCGCACAGGTCTTCAAGCTGCCCTTCGGCACGTGCGGCTGCGAAATACGCAATCTGAGGCTTAAAGCCACACACAAAGGGTGCAGTCGCATCGACGATTTGCCGACAAAACTCAAAAATGGCGGTCGGCTTGCCCTGCAATTCTGCCGGCAAACGGGGTAAGTCGGGGTCAAGTCCCACCATCAAAAGCGATTGCGACGAGGCCCAGGCGGCATTGAGTTTTTGAATAAAAGACATGGATGTGCAGGCAAGTAGAGAGATCGAATACCGCTATTGTGTCAGATTAGTGCAAGCCAACGGTTCGCAAACAGCACTAACCAAACCATCGCACAGAGTAAAAGGCTTAAAAACACCGCCGCGCTGCCTAAGTCTTTGGCGCGGCCAATCAGCTGATTGGTTTCAAGGGATACAGCATCGGCCACCGCTTCGATGGCCGAGTTTAAGAGCTCGACGATTAATACCAAGACTATCGAACCGATCAGCAGTAGGATTTGGCCGGCGTTTTGCCCGACCCAGAACGCGGCAGGCGCCAAGACTGCAGCCAGTAAAAGCTCTTGCCTGAAAGCAGACTCGTAACGTAGCGCGGCGACAAGCCCCTGCATCGAATAACGCGCCGCGTTCGCGACCCGTTTGAAACCGCCGGTGCTTTTGTAGGGCGAAGGATGTGGGGCCATGATCTCAAACTTGGTTTATCGTATGGGTCAGAAGAATCCCCAACAAGCTAAAAGGAAGATAGCACACCATGCCAATGCTCAATGTACAAATTATGCAGGGTTACAACTCAGCACAAAAAACAGATTTATTAAAAAAACTGACACAATCTGTGGTCGATAGCGTCAGTGCCCCGTTAGCGTCAGTGCGTGTGGTGCTTCAAGAGATCCCGCGTGAGCATGTGATTGTGGCCGGCGAAATCGGTCATGAAATGGTCATGATTACCGTGGGCCTGATTCATGGTCGCACAGATGAGTTGAAGGCTGCGCTGATTGCCGCCATGGCCAATGCGGTTGAAGCTGCGATCGGTGTCACGCCACAAAACGTGCGCTCGATCTTGTTTGATCTGCCAACGACTGATGTAGGC
>CAIZGG010000147.1 GCA_903932425.1 uncultured beta proteobacterium
CGAGCGTGGTGATATTGCCCAACTCATCCACGCCCTGAAAGCCCGTCACAACCACGACAAAACCGGCGTCAAGATCCTTGCGAATACGTGCGTCATCAATCGAGGTGATGCGCGCCTTGGTATAGGCCGAGTCAGTGCGAATCGGCACCTGCCAACCCGCGTAGCTACGGGCTTTAAGGCCTTCGGCCTGCAGGGCGATTGCCAGCAAACCACTTGAGGCTTGTTCACCGGTGGCGGCGATGGTGTCGAGCTCGCGGCCATCGGCCTCGGCAGACAGTTCGCGTGCAAGCCCCAGCAAGCGATTGGTTTCGCCCGACATCGCCGAGGGCACAACCACCACTTGGTGACCCGCAGCGTGCCACTTGGCCACGCGACGCGCCACGTTTTTAATGCGTTCGACTGACCCCATTGAGGTGCCGCCGTATTTATGAACAATGATTGACATGATGTTGAATAATTAGATTCGCGGGATTAGGCCCGCGAAGTCAGCGTATTAGCCACAAAGTCGACTATTTTAGCCCGAAGACCGCAAGACTGAGTCTTGATCCGGTAAGACCCCCCCAGAGGCCACTAGACCAAGCAGCAAGCCAGCCACGCCCACCGCAAAGACCGTGAGTGTCACACCTTTGACAGCACGACCCGCCCTTGTTTGCAGCGAACAGCCACAGCGCCGTGCTGCCAAAGAAGCTCGCGGTCGTGCCCTAAAGCATGCAGTTGCCTTAACTGGCGTAGCAGATCGGCCAAGCGGCGCTCACCTGGCATGGCCACGCCCTGCTCTTGCAACCAATTGCGCACTACCAAAGCCTGCCTGGCAGGGCTTAGTGCGCGCCAGCGCAACAAGCTAAAGCTTTGATCCTCTAGCTTGACCTCCAACGCTGCCAAGTCAACCGCTGCGACCTCAGCCAGTACCTCGTTGACTTCGCTCGCCTGTTTCGCATGTCGTACCAGCGTTTGGCGCCAAGCCGGAAAATAGGTATTCAAGGCTGGGGCCAAGGCACTGCGCAAGGCACCTCGCGCATACTTTGGGTCAGTGTTGCTAGGGTCTTGGACCGCAGCCCAACCGGTGCGTTGCTCGTACTCGTGCGCGACGGCAAGAAGCTCGGCGCGGTCTACATCGAGCCAAGGCCTTAACAAACGCATGCCTTCGCGCTGCACATCAGGCTGCATCGCAGCCAACCCCGCCACCCCCGAACCGCGCAAGAGTCGCAGCAAAACAGTTTCGGCTTGATCTTGACGATGGTGAGCTAACAATAGGGCAGCCACGCCATGGTCACGGCACAACTGAGTCAGTGCGGTATAACGCGCGTCGCGCGCCGCCCCCTCGACGCCTAAGCCGGCAGCCAGATCAACTTGTACATGACGCACCTGCAAGGGGGTCTTTAATTCTTGCGAAAACGTTTGTAAATGCGCCACCCAGGCATCGGCCTGCGCCATTAGGCCATGGTGAACGTGAAAAAAATAGAGTGGGCGGGGTGTGCCGGCGCATTGCTCTGCCGCCACAAGCGCCAACGCAACCGAATCGGCGCCACCGCTCAACGCCACAGCAACTGGCGCCTGCGGGGCCAGTGCGGATAAGGCTGTTTTTAGTAGCGCAGAAAGGTTAGCGTGCATCGCTTGGGTCGAATGTATAGCTTGCTTCGAAAGGATCGCCCGCATCAGATGCCTGCGTGTATCGCAGATATAGACCGCTTTGAACGCGTCGCCGACGAAACTAAAAAACCCGCGTTCAATTTCGAAACTAGGTTTGAAAACGTCCGTACGACAATAGGCGCTCGAGGCGATGATCGATCAGTTGCTGCGCGGTCATACCCGACAATTGCCTGAGCGCATCGCCTAATGAACGACGCAACAAACGTGCCATGACGCGTGGATCGCGATGAGCGCCACCGATTGGCTCGTTTACCACCCGATCAATCAGCCCAAACTCTTTTAAACGATCTGCCGTAATGGCCAGTGCGGCAGCAGCCTCAGAGGCTTTATCAGCACTGCGCCATAAAATCGAGGCGCACCCCTCAGGCGAGATCACCGAATAGGTTGAGTATTGCAACATCATGACCACGTTACCCACGGCGATCGCCAGCGCACCGCCCGAACCACCCTCACCGATAATCGTCGAGATGATTGGCACTTTAAGTTCAGCCATCGCATACAGATTGTGCCCAATCGCTTCTGATTGACCGCGTTCTTCTGCACCGATACCAGGATACGCACCAGGGGTATCCACAAAGGTAAACACGGGCAAATTAAATTTTTCAGCCAGGCGCATCAGGCGCATGGCCTTGCGATAGCCTTCAGGGCGAGGCATCCCGAAATTACGCGCAGCACGTTCTTTGGTATCGCGCCCTTTTTGATGACCGATCACCATGCAGGGCGTACCGTTAAAACGTGCCATGCCGCCCACAATCGACAGATCGTCTGCGTACATCCGATCGCCATGTAGTTCGTGAAAATCGGTAAAAATTTCGCGCACGTAATCCAGCGTGTAGGGGCGCTGGGGATGGCGTGCCACCATCGACGTTTGCCAGGGTGTTAGCTTTGAGTAGATATCTTTGGTGAGCGTCTGGCTTTTTTGTTGCAGACGACCAATCTCTTCTGAGATATCGACCGCTGAATCGGCCTGCACATAGCGCAGTTGCTCGATCTTGCCTTCGAGTTCGCCTAGAGGTTGTTCAAAATCTAAGTAGGTATTGCGCATATTCATTTGCCCTAAGGGGTGACGTATTTAGTACTCGACCGGAACGGGATCAAGACTACGCCACAGGTACCAAGTCGCGACAGTTCTAAAGGGCTGCCAACCCTGCGCAACTTCGCGCGCCTCGAAACGCGAGACAGGTTCGCCACTGAAGTAGTGTAACGAGATTGCATTTAACAGCCCAACATCATCAAGCGGCAAGACATCAGGGCGTTGCAGATTAAAAATCAAAAACATCTCAGCTGTCCAGCGACCGATGCCACGAATCGCGGTGAGCTCTTCGATGATCTCTTCGTCTGGCATGCGCGCCCACTTAGCAGGCTGCACAAGCTTATCGCTGAAGTGCGTCGACAGATCAAGAATATATTCAGCCTTACGCGCAGACAAACCTGCTGCACGCAAGCGCTCGAGCCCTGCCTTTTGTACCGACGCGGGCGTAGGCCTTTTGCCGCATTCAAGCAGCACACGTTGCCAAACGGACTCGGCAGCCTTGACCGAAATTTGTTGGCCACAAATTGAGCGCGCCAATGTAATAAACGGGTTGCCACGCGTGGTTAACCAAATATCCGGAAACCGCGGAATGATTTTTTTAAGGATACGATCGCGCTTCACGAGCTGCGCAAGTGCGTCATCCCAGTAGTCAGGCTTAGCCACTGGCTTCGCTAATGCCTTTTTTACAGTCTTTGCTGCCGTCGTTGCCATGATCGTTGACCTTACGCACGTCGCCACTGGGTCAGGCCACCGGGCTTGTCGTCAAGCTCGATTCCTGCGGCTTTCAGTGTTGCACGAATTCGGTCAGATTCGGCAAAGTTTTTTTGTTGCTTGGCCAGTGCGCGCGCAGCAATGTGCTCTTCGATCTGCTGCTCTGACAACGCGCTATTCGGCTCTGCTGTCGCAGTCGAGCCTTGGCTTGCCGCAGTCGTAGCGGCTTGCTCAAGGGCACGACGGGTATAACGCGTCGTGCTTTGAAAATACACTTTAGGATCTTGTTGCAACAGGCCCAATAAAGAGGCAAGTGCCTTGAGTTGCACACACACACTAGGATCTTTGCTGCGATTCGCCTGACTGGCTAAGTCAAAGAGAGCAGCGACCGCACCCGCGGTATTGAAATCGTCATCCATCGCCACTTTAAACGCTTGCGCAGCGGGGTCTGACCAATCAATGTCTGCCGAACCACTAGCCGGGATGTTTTGCAAGGTTTGATAGAACCGATCAAGCGACTGTTGCGCATCAATCAAGTTATCGGGCGCATAATTTTGTGCGCTACGATAGTGATTGCGCACAATAAAAAACCGCAACATCTCGGCTTCGCGGGGGTTGACCTGATACTGCGCTGACTCGGCGCTGTGGCCAGGCAGATCGGTGCTGGCACCAATCGTTTGACGGATCGTACGAAAATTGCCTAGCGACTTGGACATTTTGTCTGAGTCAACCATCAATGGACCGCAGTGCATCCACGTGTTGGCCAGCGTCCCGCCAAAGGCCCCCTCAGTTTGGGCAATTTCGTTTTCGTGATGCGGAAACTTCAAATCTGGCCCACCACCATGAATATCAAGCGGTATGCCTAACAAAGCCTTACTCATGGCCGAGCATTCAATATGCCAACCGGGGCGCCCCCAACCGTACACAGACGGCCAACGCGTATCGTCGGGCTCGTGTTCTTTGGCGGATTTCCATAAAACAAAGTCTAAAGGATCGCGCTTGCTAGACCCCACGGCCACGCGCTCGCCTGCACGCAAATCGTCGAGCGATTTGCCCGAAAGCTTGCCATAACCGGCAAACTCACGCACCGCAAAGTTCACGTCACCATCGACTGCGTGATAAGCCAGCCCTTTTTGTTCAAGCGCGCCAATGATATTGAGCATTTCGCCCACATATTCGGTTGCGCGGGGCTGATGATCGGGTGCCTGAACCCCTAGGGCTTGTTCATCGGCGTGCATCGCCTCGATAAAAAACTGAGTGACTTCGCTCAGTCTTTGATTGGATTGCACGGCTTTTTTGATGATTTTGTCGTCAATATCGGTGATATTGCGCACATAACTGACCTGCAAACCCGAGGCACGCAACCAGCGCTGGATCACATCGAAGCTCACGAGCATGCGAGCATGACCCAGGTGGCAATAGTCATACACAGTCATGCCGCAGACATACAAGCCAGCAAACCCTGCCCGCAGGGGGGTAAAGGGACGTTTAGAGCGTGACAGCGAATCGTAAATCTGAAGCATGCTTAGCAGAGGATCAAAGGCCGGAATAGAGAAAATTAGACGCCGCACGGTGTTCAAGCAAAAGCAGCGTTAAAATGCGAGTAGTCAAGTATAGCAATTGAGGGTTTTACGCCTTGAAGCTGCCAAAAAGCATAGGTTCGGTTCTGTTATTCGTTAGCACTGCAGCGCTTCTGCCAGGGGCGGGGCTTGCGCAGGTCAATTACGGCAGCGGCGTGGCACAAGGGGCGATTAACCCCTTAAATCCCATTTCGCCAATGCAACAGCCCAATCAAAACCGGCAAATGCCGATGCCGTCGGCAATGCCCGACGCCGCGGCCAATCAGGTTTTAGGCGATCAACCCAAAGAATTAGGTTGGGACGGCCTCGCGAAAGTCTTAGATGCGATTTCACCACCTGTTGATACACGAGTGCCCCTGACGCCCTCTGAGGTGACCACTCGCATCGAGGGTCTCATCCGAGCCGACCGCCTGCCTGAAGCGCTTGCCGAGGTTGAGAAGCGTCTGGTTGTTGAAGCCAACCGCGCCACCCCAGGCACCGACGTACAGCTCATGTTTATGCAGGCTCGTTTATTTACAGAAATGAACCGCCTGCCTGAGGCTGAAGCAATCTATCAGCGCATGACCATGCGGTTTCCAGAGCTGCCTGAACCCTGGAATAACCTGGCGGCTCTATATGTGCGTCGCGACGAGCTTGATCAGGCGCGCCGCGCGCTTGAACAAGCCATTATGATTAATCCAAAATACGCCGTCGCACAGGCTAACTTGGGCGATGTGCAAATGAGTTTGGCGCTGCGGGCGTACCAACGGGCTGCTGCTGCCGGGGTACCTGGTCTCAATCCCAAAATTCGAAGCGTCAAAACTCTAATCGAGGGCTCCGCCAAATGACCATTTTTTTAAATTGGCTGCGTATCGTGCGCAGCCTTGTACTAGTTGGTATGCTGCCGCTAGTGTGTTTGAGCGCCCAGGCGGCGCCTCCCTCTACCTCAACCCCTCAACAAGGCGTTACTAAAATGAGCACCAACCCACGCGTCAAAATGACCACCAGTCTTGGCGATATCGTCATCACCTTAGATGCTGCAAAAGCCCCCAAAACAGTTGCTAATTTTTTAGCATACGTGAATGACGGTTTTTACAATGGCACGATTTTCCATCGTGTAATAGATGGCTTTATGGTTCAAGGCGGCGGTTTTGAGCCCGGCCTGAAACAAAAGCCCACCAAAGCCAATGTTGAAAACGAAGCCAATAACGGCCTGAAAAACAACAAATACACCTTGGCGATGGCTCGTACAAGCGACCCACACTCGGCAACCGCGCAATTCTTCATTAACGTGGCGAACAACGACTTTCTGAATCACACCGCTCCTACGGCCCAAGGCTGGGGTTACGCCGTGTTCGGTGAAGTCACAGAAGGCAAAGACGTGGTCGACAAAATGAAGGCAGTCGCAACAGCTAACAGTGGCTTTCATCAAAACGTACCCACCACTGATCTCGTCATCACGAAGGCTGTCGTCCTTGAATAAGATTGCCCTTGCAGGTCCGGTCTGGCTCGCTTCAGATGTTCATTTGGGGCAGAACACCGTTCAAACCTCAGAAGCCTTTCGGGACTTTCTAAAACTAGCCTCGAAAGAGGCTGCTGGCCTTTTATTACCAGGCGACATTTTTGATGCCTGGATTGGCGACGATGTTGCCGTGGTCGCTCCGCCGTGGCTAGCGCAAGATTTGATGGCAATCAAAGCCTGCGCTTCCAAGATACCAGTGTGGCTTGGCCGCGGTAATCGCGACTTTTTAATGGGCGAAGCCCTAGCCGCTGGCCTGGGTGCCCGTTTATTGCCTGAGCAAGTTTTAGTCACCATCGGTGGGCGCACGATGCTACTGAGCCACGGCGACGAATACTGCACCGACGACCTTCCCTATCAGCAGTTTCGCGCCATGGTGCGTAACCCCGCATGGCAGTCTGGCTTTTTAGCGCGCAGTATCCCCGAGCGCCTGACGCTGGCGGCACAGGCGCGTGGCGAAAGCATGGCTGCAAATCAAAACAAAAGCAGCGAGATCATGGATGTCAACGCTGATGCCGTTGCCGCCGCTATCCGGGCAGCAAACGTGTCAATGGTGGTGCATGGTCACACTCACCGTCCGGGCCGTAACGTCTTATCCGTAGACGGAAACCGCTGCGAGCGCTGGGTGTTGCCAGACTGGGATTGCGATCATCTTGAAAAAGACGAAAGCCCACGCGGCGGTTGGATGGTGATCGACGAAGATGGTCCAAGCCTGTTCGACTTAGATCGCGCCTGAGCTAGGGCGCATTAAGCTTTAATCGGCTGCACGCTCAAGTCAGACCAAAATCTCATCAACCACGAGGCGTGGACCGGCAACGCTATTGCACAGTATGGTCGACAGACTGCGTTAATTTTTTAACGAGTACCTGTGCGATTCGTCTGCCATCAATTTGCACGACTTCAAAATTAAAACGCGCGTGCGGTCCGACAAATTCGCACTGATCGCCCGCCACAGGTAGTTGCCCAAAACGTTCAAGCAAGTAGCCTGCAAGGGTTGTGTAATCCTGATCGGCGTCTACTAAACCTTCTGTGTCAAGCAGTTGCTCAAGGTGATGCAAATCAGCTGCACCATCCACACGCCATTGGTCTGCCCCATCTGAAACGATATCCGGCGCCTCGTCTTCATCTGGAAACTCACCTGCAATCGCCTCGAACACATCGATTGGCGTCACCAACCCCTGAATCGTGCCGAACTCATCGGCGACTAGCACCAACTGCCCGCGCGAACGCTTCAAGGTGTCCATCAAGCGGATGATACTAATCGTATCGTGCACGATGATCGGTTCGCGCAAGTTCACTTTACGGATATTGCCATGCGTCAGCAGATCCGCAATCATATCTTTAGCGCGTCCGATACCCACCACATCATCGACCGACACGCGGCACACCGGAAAAAAACTATGAGGCACCGAAGCAATCTGCTTCTGAATATCTTGCGGACTGTCATCAAGGTTAATCCACGAGATCTCAGTGCGTGGCGTCATCACAGAATGAACCGAGCGCTCGGCAAGCGTCAAGACACCGCTCACCATGTTGCGCTCTTCAATGCCGAAGGTCACCGCCTGCGCGTCACCTTGCTGCGAAGGCACTGGCGTCAGGGTCTCGTCGGGCAAACGCTTGCCTAACATTCGTAGTACGGCCTCGGCCGTGCGTTCACGCATTGGGCGCCCCGCCTCAAGCTTGATCCCGTTGTAATGGGCCAACTGATTCAACAACTCGATCAACACCGAAAAACCAATTGCGGCGTACAAGTAACCCTTGGGTACTTTGAAGCCAAAGCCCTCAGCCACGAGCGAGAAACCAATCATCAGCAAAAAGCCCAGGCACAAGACCACCACTGTGGGGTGTGCGTTCACGAACGCCGTTAAGGGTTTTGAAGCCAACAGCATGATGCCTACCGCAATCACCACGGCAGCCATCATCACGGGCAAATGGTCGACCATCCCAATAGCAGTAATCACTGCGTCGATTGAAAAGACCGCATCCAGCACAACAATCTGGGTCACGATTACCCAAAAATCAGCGTAAGTTCTGGCCTGCCCCAGCTCTTGGCGGGTGCCTTCGAGGCGCTCGTGTAGTTCAAGTGTTCCTTTGAATAACAAAAAGAAACCACCGACCATCAGAATCAGGTCACGACCCGACCACTCGAAGCCCCAAAAGCTTAGCCAGGGCTCTTTGAGTTGAACAAGCCATGAGATTCCCATGAGCAGGCCCAGGCGCATGACAAGGGCGAGTAGCAAACCAATGATGCGAGCGCGATCGCGCTGAGCCGGCGGCAGTTTGTCGGCAAGGATCGCGATAAAAATCAGGTTGTCGATACCGAGAACAATCTCGAGCACGACTAGGGTAAAAAGGCCGACCCATATTGTTGGATCAAGCAGCCACTCCATTGAGGGCTCCGAAAGTTACTGAGGCTTAGATGGTAGCCGATAAATTCTGCAATCGGCTGTCATGTGCGCCATGAAGGGCGCTTAAACACGTGAACATCGAATAAGCTTTAACCCAATACGCGCAAACCCTCCCCGCTTAAGGGAAGGCTGCGTACTGTGGGGTTCAAACCTTCACGAAGCCCAGCATCTGGGTAAAGATTTTAGGCGTGGCAGCCAGCACGTTGCCAGATTCCATCCAGGTTTGCTCGCCTTCCAGGTCAGACACGAGCCCACCGGCCTCAAGCACCATCAAGCTTGCCGCAGCCATATCCCACTGCTTTAAGCCAAGGCCACAAAAGCCATCTAGCCTGCCCACGGCAACATAGGCCATGTCAAGCACTGCAGAGCCAGTACGGCGAACACCGGCACATCCACGTGCCATTTCAAGAAAACGCGGCGCAGATAAATCATCGGGGCCCACTGAACCCGGCCAGCGCGCGCCAAGCAAGGCGTCATGAAATTTCGTTTGTGCGGTGACGCGCATGCGGCGGTCGTTTAAAAACGCACCACCACCACGGCTTGCCGTGAACATTTCGTTACGCGAGGGATCAAAAATCACAGCGTGCATCACTTGCCCGCGTTGACGCAAGGCAATCGAAATCGCGTAGTTTGGAAACCCGTGAATGAAGTTGGTCGTACCGTCGATCGGGTCAATAACCCATTCGTTTTCAGGCAATTCGCCAGCAGGTGTGTCGCCTTGCAGGCCAGACTCTTCAGCTAGAAAGGTATGGTCAGGATAGGCAGTTCTTAAAAGGTTAATAATCTCGTCTTCGGCGAGACGATCGACTTCCGTGACATAATCGCGTGGCCCTTTACGGGCGACTTGAAGGCGATCTAGATCGAGGCTTGCGCGGTTGATAATGGTTCCGGCGCGCCGGGCCGCCTTGATGGCGGTATTAAGCATCGGGTGCATAAAAGGGTGCTTTATTAATTAGGCTAAACAGGGATTTTAGATGACTCTGGATTTTTCTCGCGTTCGCTTCATCATGACCGAGCCCAGCCACCCCGGAAACGTCGGTTCGGCGGCCCGTGCGATCAAGACCATGGGCTTTAGCGAACTGGTGCTGGTGGCCCCCAAACTGCCTGATATCACGCTAGAACCTGACGCCAAAGCGTTGGCAAGTGGTGCTTCAGACGTGCTTGAACAGGCTCAAACCTATGCCAATCTTAGCCAGGCGCTTGAGCCTGTCACCTTGTCTTTTGCCTTAACGGCCCGCGCCCGCGATCTGGGGCCGCCTGTGTGCGATATCCGTCAGGCTGCACAGGTGGCACGCGATCATCTGCGCGAACACCCACAGGGCCGTATCGCCTTCGTGGTGGGTACTGAGCGCTCAGGCCTTACCAACGAGCAGGTCAGCTTGTGCCATCGGGCCTGCACCATCCCCGCCAACCCGTTATACAGCTCTTTAAACGTCGCACAAGCCATGCAGCTAGGGGCTTTTGAGTTGCGTTATGCTCTGCTCGGCCTCGAGGCTGGTCAAGCGGTTTCATCACTCAGTCGGGCTGCGGTCATGGCGCTTGCCGTTGACCCAAACAAATCGATTGATATCAATGCCTTGCCCGAGCAATCCAAGCCACCGGGCAGTCGGCCAGCCAGCAGCCAGGCACTTCAAGCCCTCTTGGCGCACTGGCAAGAGGCGCTCATCGCGGTCGAATTTTTAAACCCAGACCATCCCAAAAAACTGATGCCGCGGATGCAGCATTTTTTTAACCGTAACGACCTCACCGTTGACGAAGTGGATATGTGGCGAGGGGTGTGCACCGCAATGGTCGCCACGGCTCGACGTGCGAATCCCCCTTTGTCATCCGGTTAATATCAGGTCGAAGTCATCTTTGATCTACCATCGCTTTTATGCTGAACAAACTTCGCGAAAATATCGCCTGTATCCTTGAGCGTGACCCAGCTGCTCGTAGCAAGCTAGAGGTCATCACCTGCTACCCAGGCTTTCATGCCATTGTGGTTCATGGGGTGGCACACCGACTGTGGGTCGCTCAGTGGTTTTGGCTTGGGCGCTTTATTTCGCACTTGGGCCGGATCCTGACCGGGATCGAAATTCACCCGGGCGCCACCATCGGTCGGCGTGTGTTCATTGATCATGGATTCGGCGTAGTGATTGGCGAGACCGCCGAGATCGGTGACGACTGCACCATCTACCAAGGCGTGACCTTAGGCGGTACCCGACTCTACAAAGGCGCCAAGCGCCATCCGACCCTTGGTAAGGGGGTTGTGGTTGGTGCAGGTGCACAAGTGCTTGGCGGATTTACTGTTGGTGACGGTGCACGGATCGGCTCGAACGCGGTCGTTGTCAAGCCTGTGCCCGCGGGTGCGACTGCGGTGGGCAACCCCGCGCGTTTGATTGAAGCTAAAAATAATTCGACTGAAGCTGTAATGCCCGCAGAGCAAGCGCCGGCCGCGCCGGCTCAGGCCATTGATGCAGCCCGCGCTGCGCTCAGCGCTCAAACCGCTTCACCTCAGCTATCACCCTGCGATGCGGGTTGGGATGCTGCTCCGTTAAAAGCCTTGCTCGACAAAGGGGCGCCACCTGTGAATTCGACTGCAGCAGGCGACTCAACAGACGACAAGGCGGGGTTCACCGCTTACGCGGTTGACCCAGGCGCAGGCGACCCCTTGGTAAAAGTTTTACACGAACTGATCAATCACGCAGCGGCACAAGATGCTCGCATCGCGCAGCTTTGCCAGACCATTGAAGCAATGGGCTCACAGGTCAAAGGTCAAAATGCACCGCTTGACGCTCAACGCTTGAACAAATTAGTTGACGAATAAATGGCGCTCGACGGGCCACAGGCGGCACCGCAGCGTTGTTACGCAAGGACTTCGCCCCGCGCCACAACGCGAAGCACATTTCAGCGCAGCGCCCAGGTAAGTACACTTTTCAACCAGTTTAGTGCGCGCTCATTCAGCCTTGGCGCCTGCGCTTTTTACGACAACGCCCCAGGTTTCGGTTTGCGACTTCAGAAACTGGTCAAACTGCTCGACCGAGCCCGCACCGTTCGTGGCACCAAGGTCATCCAAACGTTTCTGAACCTCAGGCTTAGCCAGCACTTTATTCATTGAGGCGTTTAGCTTGGCAACGATCTCTTTCGGGGTGCCGGCAGGTGCTGCCAACCCAAACCAGGACGAGACGTCAAAGCCAGGAAAACCAGATTCTTCCATGGTGGGGACGTCAGGTGCCGCAGGCGAACGCTTGGGCGAGGTGATCGCCAGCGCACGTAATTTACCGGCTTGCACCATGGGCCAGGCCGTTGGCATGTTGTCGAACATTATCTGCACTTGCCCACCGATTAAGTCAGTCAGCGCGGGCGTACTACCCTTATAGGCAATGTGTTGAATATCGAGCTGGGTTTTCATTTTGAACAACTCGCCCGTCATATGAATTGAGGTGCCCGCCCCGGACGATGCAAAATTTACCGCGCTGGGGTTTTTCTTGGCGTACTCGATGAGTTCTTGAACGCTATTGATGGGCAGCTTTGGATAAATCACGAGCATATTTGGCACCTTAGCCGCCAACCCAACGGGGCTAAAGTCTTTGAGCACATCAAATTTTAAATTCGGATAAAGCGTTTGATTGATCGCGTTAGTCACTGCAATCATCAGCAAGGTATAGCCATCAGCTGGTGCGCGCACAACGAGTTCGGCTGCAATATTGCTGCCTGCGCCGGGTTTGTTTTCAACCACAAAACTTTGACCAAGATCCTCGGCCATGTCTTTGGCAAGGATTCGGGCGAGCACGTCTGTCGTGCCGCCCGCCGAAAAACCGACCACAATTCGCACGGCTTTGCTTGGATATGGGGCTTGCGCTTGCGCTTGGGCAGGCACCGTTGCCAAGTTTAAAGCGCCAAACAGACAGAAGGCGCTGAGAGCCAGCGAGCGGCGTGTTTGCAGTGTGTTCATCTTAGAGCCCTTTTATCGTCAAGCCCTCGATTTTAATACAAGGGGCTGCAGACCTGCCTTACACTTAGCCTTTGTACGCATCGCTGTTACCGACACCCATTTCATGCAAGATCAAGTCAACACTCCTCTGCCTGCCAGCGCAGACCAGCACACGCCGATGATGCAGCAATACCTTCGCCTCAAAGCTGAAGCGGGGCCGCTGTTGCTGCTCTACCGCATGGGTGACTTCTATGAGATGTTTTATGAAGACGCTGAACGCGGTGCGAAGCTACTAGGCTTAACGCTCACGAGACGAGGATCTTCGAACGGAGTCCCTATTCCGATGGCGGGGCTGCCGTACCATGCGGCTGAGCAATACTTGGCCAAATTAGTCGCGCAAGGTGTTTCAGTAGCGATCTGTGAGCAAATTGGTGACCCTGCCACAAGCAAAGGTCCTGTTGAACGCAAGATCGTGCGGATTGTCACGCCGGGCACACTCACCGACGAAGCCTTGCTTCCCGCAAAAGCCGATCGCTGTGTGGCCGCCGTATTTGTTCCACGCAAGGCAAACAAAACTCAACGTGCGGGCGTAGCCTGGCTCAATCTTGCAAGCGGCGAGTTCAAACTTTCTGAGTGTGCGATCGAGGCTCTTGACTCTGAATTACACCGCATCGATCCTGCTGAACTCATTTTGGCCGATGATGCGCAACTTGATCTAACGCTGCATTGTGCCGCCACAAAGATACCGCCATGGCATTTTGAGGCTGAGCAAGCCCGGGCGCATTTATTGACGCACTTTAAAACCGAATCGCTCTCAGGCTTCGATGTCGATGACCTGCCGACTGCGCTGTGTGCGGCGGGTGCGCTATTGCGTTACGCTGGCCGCACGCAGGCGCACGCGCTGTCGCATGTACAAGCGTTAGTCGCCGATCGGGCCAGTCAGTATGTTTTGATGGATCCGGCAACGCGTCGCAATCTTGAGTTAACGCGCACGCTTTCTGGTGAAGAAGCGCCAACCTTATTTTCGATTTTGGATAGCTGCTGCACGCCGATGGGCAGCCGCCTATTGCGCCGTTGGTTACATCACCCCTTGCGTGATAATGCGCCAGTGCTTGAGCGCCAGCAGGCCATCGCGAGTTTGATGTCGGCGAGCGCCCATCGCAACGCATTGCTGCATGCAACTCCGCTTCTTCAAGCGCTTCGTACCGAGCTTAATAAACTCCCAGACCTTGAGCGCATTGCCACGCGTATCGCGCTGCTGTCGGTGCGTCCGCGTGAACTCGCCAGTCTGCGCGATGCCTTAAGCGCCTTACCGGCGGTGCAACAGCAGGTGCTTTCTGCCTTGGCGCCATCGCAGTCGTTCGAAGGTTCAGTCACTGCTGACGTTGAGTCGCAGTTGGGTCGGCCGACAACTGCGTCACAACAAGAGCATACATTCTCGGCAAACTCGATGCCGCGCCTGTTCGCACTTGCTCGGGCATTAACGCCACCGGAAGGCTTACATGATTTGTTAACACGCGCCATCGCGCCAGAGCCCGCTGCGCTGGCGCGTGATGGTGGCGTGATCGCCACTGGGTTTGATGCAGAGCTCGATGAGTTACGCGCCATTTCAACCGACAACGGCGCTTTTTTGCTTGAGCTTGAAGCACGCGAACGTGCGCGTACAGGCATCGCGACACTTCGGGTTGAATTTAATCGCGTACACGGTTTTTTTATTGAAGTCAGTCGCGCGCAGGCCGACAACGTACCTGAAGATTATCGTCGGCGCCAGACACTAAAAAACGCCGAACGCTACATCACGCCAGAACTCAAATCCTGGGAAGATAAAGTCTTGTCTGCGCAAGACCGTTCGCTTGCTCGCGAAAAATGGCTGTTTGAACAACTACTCGAGCAACTCACGCAGACGGTGAAGCAGCTGGCACAGTGCGCCGCAGCCTGCGCTGAGCTTGATACCTTAGTGTCTTTGGCGCATCACGCCCAGCATCATCAATGGGTGGCGCCAACGCTACTGACGCACGCAGCTATTGACATCACTGCGGGCCGTCACCCCGTCGTTGAACGTACGATCGAACGGTTTACGCCAAACAGCTGTTCGTTAAATGCGCACCGTGCCCTGCTTGTGATTACAGGCCCCAACATGGGCGGTAAATCAACTTACATGCGGCAGGTGGCACTGATCGCATTATTGGCGCGCGTCGGTAGTTTTGTGCCGGCACAAAGTGCCGCGATCGGCTCACTTGATCGCATCTTTACGCGCATCGGTGCGGCCGATGATTTAGCCGGCGGACGTTCGACCTTCATGATGGAGATGATAGAAGCTGCTGCCATCTTGGCCTCAAGCTCGGCACAAAGCCTGGTGTTGATGGATGAGATTGGACGGGGCACGTCAACCTATGATGGTCTGGCACTGGCCTGGTCAATAGCGCAACGTTTGGTCACGCACAACCGTGCGCTCACGTTATTTGCCACGCACTATTTTGAAATCACCCGAATGCCAAGCGAACAGGCAAATACGGCAAACGTACATCTTGCCGCGGCCGAGTCCCCTTCAGGCATTGTGTTTTTACACGAAGTCAAAGATGGGCCAGCAAGCCGCAGCTACGGGATACAAGTCGCACAACGCGCAGGTATCCCACAAGCGGTGATTCGCCATGCGACACGCGAGCTTGAGCGACTAGAAGCACAAGGCGCGCCGACCCCGCAACTAGGACTATTTGGCGAGGTGGTGGATGCTGAGGCGCAGGCTGCCG
>CAIZGG010000148.1 GCA_903932425.1 uncultured beta proteobacterium
CCACAAGGTCTCGCCCCCACAGCGTACTGACATGAAGTCCAACATGGAAGAACTCATCCACCACTTCAAGCTTTTCACTGAAGGCTTTAGCGTGCCTGCGGGCGAGGCCTATGCCTCGATCGAGCATCCTAAAGGTGAATTTGGTATTTACATGGTGTCTGATGGCGCCAATAAGCCCTACCGTTTAAAGATTCGTGCGCCCGGTTTCGTGCATTTGCAAGCGCTCGATGAAATGTCGCGTGGTCACATGATTGCCGATGCTGTGACCATTATTGGTACTCAAGATATTGTTTTTGGCGAGATCGACCGCTAATCGTTGCCTCATCGCTTATACCGGATTTAAAACATGTTGCTCTCTGAACAGGCTTACAAAAAAATCGACCGCGAGATCGCCAAGTATCCGGCTGATCAAAAGCAGTCTGCCATCATGGCCTCGCTTGCCATTGCGCAAGACGAGCAGGGCTGGGTGTCGCCCGAAGTGATTCAAGACGTGGCTGACTATCTTGGTCAACCCGCGATCGCGGTGCAAGAAAACGCGACTTTTTACAATATGTTTGACGTGCGCCCCGTGGGCAAGTTCAAGCTTACTGTTTGCACCAATTTGCCTTGTGCCCTGCGCGATGGCGAAAAAACCGCCGATTACCTGAAGACCAAACTTGGTATTGGGTTTCGTGAAACAACCGCCGACGGTGTCTTCACCTTAGTTGAAGGTGAGTGCATGGGTGCCTGTGGTGATTCGCCCGTGTTGATTGTGAACAACAAACATATGTGTGTACGCATGGCGCCCGAAAAAATCGATGCCATGCTTGCTGAGTTGGCCGAGGCTGCGCATGGAGATTCACAATGAGCACCTTGATGTCTGATAAAACCGCAACAATCCTGCAAAAGTATTCGCAGGGTTTGGTGGCCGCACCGGCCAATGACTTGCCTGCTTCGATGGCTTTGCATGGCCGTCATCTTGGCCCGCAAATTATGGATGGTCTCGATGGTAGTAACTGGCGTTTAGCCGATTACGTGAAGCGTGGTGGTTATGAAGCCTTGCGTAAAATTTTGACGCAAGGCATGACGCAAGAAGACGTGATCGCCGAAGTCAAAGCTTCAGGCTTGCGCGGTCGTGGTGGTGCAGGGTTTCCTACTGGCCTGAAATGGAGCTTCATGCCCCGTACGTTTCCAGGTCAAAAATATTTGGTTTGTAATTCTGACGAAGGCGAGCCAGGTACGTTTAAAGATCGCGATATTTTGCGTTTGAATCCGCACATCGTGATTGAAGGCATGGCCATTGCTGCCTATGCGATGGGGATCCCGGTTGGCTACAACTACATCCATGGCGAAATCTTTGAAGTGTACGAACGCTTTGAAGAAGCGCTTGATGAAGCCCGCGCCGCTGGCATGTTGGGCAACAACATTTTGGGTTCGCAATTTAACTTTCAATTGCATGCGTTTCATGGCTATGGCGCCTATATTTGCGGCGAAGAAACTGCCTTGCTTGAATCGCTTGAAGGTAAAAAAGGTCAGCCACGTTTCAAACCGCCGTTTCCGGCAAGTTTTGGTTTGTATGGCAAACCCACGACCATCAACAACACTGAAACCTTTGCCGCCGTGCCTTGGATCATCCGCAACGGTGGCCCAGCGTATCTTGAAGTTGGCAAGCCCAACAACGGCGGTACCAAGTTGTTTTCGATCACCGGCGACGTCGAGCGCCCCGGTAACTACGAAATCCCCTTGGGGACACCTTTTTCAAAGCTGTTAGAGCTTGCAGGTGGCATGCGTGGTGGCTCAACACTTAAAGCGGTGATCCCAGGCGGGTCAAGCGCACCAGTGATCCCTGGCAACATCATGATGGACACCACCATGGATTACGACGCGATCTCAAAGGCCGGCTCGATGCTGGGCTCGGGCGCCGTGATTGTCATGAACGATACGCGCTGCATGGTGAAGTCTTTGCTGCGCCTGTCGTATTTTTATTTTGAAGAAAGCTGCGGGCAGTGCACTCCTTGTCGTGAAGGCACGGGTTGGCTCTACCGTATGGTGAACCGCATCGAGCATGGTCAGGGCCGCCCTGAAGATCTCGACTTGCTGGATTCGGTTGCAGGCAACATCATGGGGCGCACCATTTGCGCCTTGGGTGATGCCGCGGCGATGCCAGTGCGTGGTTTCTTGAAACATTATCGCGACGAATTTGCGTACCACATCGAGCATAAGCGCTGTGTGGTGGCCCCCTATCTTTAAGGTCTGGACAAAG
>CAIZGG010000149.1 GCA_903932425.1 uncultured beta proteobacterium
CGTTGCCTGTAACAAGCGCTTTTGCTCGTCTAAGACGCGCACCTGTATGTAGCTAAGCCCCATCGCAGTCTGCGCCGTGAGCCTGGCGCCCGTGACCTCTGCAGCAAGGGCGAGTTCTGTCGCATCGGTTGATTCAATATTTCGGCGCACACTGCCCCAAATATCAATTTGCCAACTCGCAAGAGCATTAGCACTGTAGGTGCTAAGCGAGGTGCTGTTCACCACGCCGCCAGGCCCAGTGGCCGAGCCTCCGGTGCGTGTAGCGCCACCGGTTGCAGAGACCGTGGGCAGCAACGGCGCCCTTGACCCTTGCGTCAGCGCCACCGCCTGCCTAAACCTCGCCTCAGCCTGCGCAATATTCTGGTTGGCAACATTAAGCTCTTGCATCAATTGATTAAGCTTCGCGTCGTCATACATCAGCCACCATGCACCGCCGGGTACCTCGGCCAGTTGTGGTTTGGCCGGCTTCCAGCCTGGGGTCTCTTTAAACTGCACCCCAACATCAATCAGGGGGCGCACATAGTCAGGGCCCACCATGCAAGAGGCGAGCAGACTCAGCGCACTGACTAGCCATACAGCACGCATGCTACGCACCAAACGACGAAGCACAACGAAACGAAAGCAATCAATCATGTTTAAGCGCCCTTGGGCAACACCACAGGTTTTGAGGCAGACCAGGGTTTGGTCAACAGCCACAACCGGAATCGATCAAGATACAAGTAAACCACAGGGGTGGTGTACAGCGTCAGCAACTGGCTCACTAGCAGCCCACCTAAAATCGTAATGCCAAGCGGTTGACGCATTTCAACGCCAGCACCCGAAGCAAACACCAAGGGCATCGCACCAAAAATTGCAGCACACGTCGTCATCAGAATGGGTCTGAAGCGGGTCATGCAGGCTTGATGGATGGCCTCTTTAGGCGACAACCCTAGTTTACGCTGCGCCTCAATTGCAAAGTCCACCATCATGATTGCGTTCTTTTTAACGATCCCGATCAACAAAAAAACACCTATCAAGGCAATCAGAGTGAACTCTGTTTTCATGAGCAACAACGCGAGCAACGCCCCGATACCTGCCGAGGGCAGCGTCGACAAAATCGTGAGCGGATGGATCGTGCTCTCATAGAGAATGCCCAACACGATATACATGGTGACAAGGGCCCCGAGGATCAACCAAGGCTGATTGGCCAAGGCGCTCTGAAAGGCTTTTGCCGTCCCCTGAAAACCTGCCTGGATTTTTTCGCTTGGCAGGTTAATACCCGCGATGGCCTGATCAATCGCAGCGTTGGCTTGCCCCAGTGATACTCCAGGTGCCACATCGAAGGAAATCGTATCGGCTGCCGACAAACCTTGATGACGAACACTCAGCGGCGCGTTGTTCACTTCAAATTTTGCCACCGCCATCAAGGGCACGCGCTGGCCTGTTTGGCTTAAGACATAGACGTCACGCAACGACTCGGGGTCTTGCGCGTGGCGAGGAGCAACCCCCATCACCACCCGGTACTGGTTGCGATCACCATACATGATCGAAATCTGCCGCTGACTAAATGAATTGTTCAATACAGCAGAGATGTTCGCCATCGGCACGCCTAGCAGTTGCGCCGCGTCGCGATCAATCATCAGCGATACTTGTCTGCCGCGGTCTTCGACATCGGTGTCCACATCAACCAACTCGGGTAACCCAGCCAGCGCTTGTTGAACCTTAGGCATCCATTCTTTTAAGTCCTCAAGTTCGTTGGCCATGAGCGTATATTGAAACGCCGAATTACTTTGTCGACCGCCCACCCTGATATCCTGTTGGGCCATCATAAATAACCGTGCGCCTGGGATCCCCGCGAGCTGAGGGCGCAACCGAGCAATCACATCTCTGATTGAAATCTTGCGCTCGGCAAAGGGTTTAAGCTGTACGGCCAAAAAACTGCTGTTGCTGCCGCCCCGTCCACTGGCGAACGCGGTCACCGTGCTAATGGCAGGGTCACGTAAAAGCACCTGTCTAAAACGATCAAGCTTTGGCTTCATCGACTCGAACGAAGTGCCGTCATCGGTGGCAAAAAACCCGAGCATCATTCCAGTATCTTGTTGCGGAAAAAATCCTTTAGGTACGGCACCATAAAGATAAAAATTCAAGCCAACCGTTGCCGCGAGCAGCAACATCATCAAACGACCATGACGCAAGGCCCAATGCAATGAACGTCCGTAGCCCTTAACAACGACCTCAACAAACGCTTGAATCCCGCGCGAGAACATATTGGGGCGCCCGCTCGAATCCCTTTCATTGCGGGGACGCTTGAGCAAATGCGCAGCCATCATTGGCGTCAAGGTCAAAGACACCAACATCGAAATTAATATTGCGGCCGACAAGGTCACCGCAAACTCTCGAAACAGCCGCCCGGGCAGACCTCCCATCAACAAGATCGGAATAAACACTGCGATCAAAGAAATGCTCATCGACAAGACGGTAAAGCCAACTTCTTTTGTGCCGCGCAACGCCGCCCGCTGAACCGACTCGCCACGTTCAACGTGCCGCATGATATTTTCAACGACGACGATGGCATCATCTACCACGAACCCCGTCGCCACGATCAGCGCCATCAGTGACATGGTGTTTAAAGAGTAGTCACATAAGTACATCACACCAAAAGTACCGATTAATGAAACCGGCACCGCAATCGTCGGGATAAAAGCGGCGCGTAAGTTACGCAGAAACACCAACACAACCATCATGACCAAGCCGATGGCAATCATCAATGTTTTTTCAGCCTCGAACACTGAAGCCCGAATACTCGGGGTGCGATCTTGCGCAACCGACACCGTGACGTCAGCGGGCAACATCGCGCGTAACACCGGCAACTCTGACCGAATCTGGTCCACAGTCTTGATGATGTTAGCTTTTGCCTGACTGCGCACTAGTACCAACACGGCTTGTTGCGTGTTGAAATAACCAATATTGAACGTATCCTCAACCGAGTCCTCAACTTGTGCAACCTCTGACAAGCGTACTGGCGCACCATTGCGCCAGGCAACGATCAGTGGGCGATACTCGGCGGCTTTCCAAAGTTGATCGTTGGCCATAATCTGCCAGCGATGCGTTTCGTTTTCGAGTACGCCTTTAGGGCGAGTCGAGTTTGCCGCAGCGATTGCTGCACGAACAGTTTCAAGGGATACGCCCGCCTGGGCCAACGCATCCGGATCAAGATCGATACGTACTGCCGGTAAAGTGCTTCCGCCAATCTGTACTTCGCCCACACCTTCGACTTGAGAAAGTTTTTGCTGCACCGTCGTCGAAGCAATGTCATACAACTGCCCCTGCGATAATGACTCAGAGGTTAAGGCGAGCGTCATAATCGGTGCGGCAGCCGGGTTAGCCTTGTTGTATGACGGGTTGCTACGCAAACCACTGGGCATCATCGCACTCGCCGCATTGATTGCGCCCTGCACATCGGTCGCTGCACTATTAATATCGCGACTCAAATCAAACTGCAGCGTGATTCGAGTTTGACCTGTCGTACTGCGCGATGTCATTTCAGACACACCAGCGATCGTACCAAGCGAGCGTTCAAGCGGCGTCGCCACCGTAGCCGCCATGACTTCAGGGCTTGCACCCGCCATTTGCGCACGCACCCCGATCACCGGAAACTCAATCTGCGGCAAGGGGGCAATCGGTAGCAGACTATGTGCGAGCCAACCCGCCAACACGACACCCAGCCAAATCAATATCGTGGCAACAGGGCGTACGATAAAGGGGCCAGACAGACTCATGACGCAGGATGACTTGTGTTTGCAGTGTTACGATGACCAACAAACATACGATCAAAAAATAAATAGATCACTGGTGTGGTGAATAGTGTCAGCACTTGACTCACGAGCAACCCACCCACCATCACCAACCCAAGCGGCTGACGAAGCTCGGCGCCAGTGCCCGATGAGAGCATCAGCGGCACAGCACCAAACAATGCCGCAAGCGTCGTCATCAAAATCGGCCGAAAGCGCAAGAGCGCAGCTTGTTGAATCGCCTCTAAGGCGGGCAGATTATGTTTGCGTTCAGCTTCAAGCGCAAAATCGATCATCATGATCGCGTTTTTTTTCACGATCCCGATTAATAGAATGATCCCAATAATACCGATCATATCCAAATCGCGTCCCGTCAGCGTCAAGGCCAACAAGGCACCAATCGCGGCAGACGGCAATGTCGATAAAATCGTAATTGGATGAATAAAGCTTTCATACAAAATGCCCAGTACGATATACATCGTGATGACTGCGGCCAGGATCAAAAATAGCGTACTTGACAAAGAGGCCTCAAACGCGCGTGCGGCCCCCTGAAAGCGAGCTTGTATCCCCAAGGGCATGCCGATGTCGCGCTGGGACTGGCCGACTGCTGCCACCGCGTCCGACAACGAGGCGCCCGGTGCAAGGTTAAAAGAAATCGTTACCGAGGGAAACTGATCGAGCCTATTCAACACCAACGCAGAACGCCCCTCTGTGACCGTCACTAAGTTCGTCAGAGCGATGGGTTTGCCTTCATCGGTTTTAACAAAAATTGACCCAAAGGCTGAGGGGTCACGACGAAACTGCGGCGCAGTCTCGAGCACGACACGATATTGATTTGATTGCGTAAAAATCGTTGAAATCTGGCGCTGCCCAAACGCGTCATAGAGCGCATCATCAATCGCCGCCGCCGTGACACCCACGCGTGCCGCAGCGTCGCGGTCAATCTGAATAAACGTATTGAGCCCTTCGTTTTGCATATCATCGATCACATCAGCAAGTGGCTGGCGCTGCCGCAGCTGATCAACAAGCAAGGGCACCCACTGCGCCAACAGTGCCGGGTCAGCGCTTTCAAGCGTCAGTTGGTACTGGGTACGACTGACACGATCTTCGACTGTTAAATCTTGCACAGGCTGCAGATAGAACTGCAGGTCGGTGAGGGCACTTAAGCGTTCTTGTAACCGACGGATAATCACCGTCGCACGCTGGTCTCTCAGGTCATGGCCACGCAAAGCAACCTGCAGACGACCTGTGTTGACGGTTTCGTTGACCGCATCGACACCAACAAAAGAGGCCACGGTAGCAACATCCGGATCTTCCAGGATGATTTTGACAGCGTCTTGCTGCCGCTTAGCCATCGCTGCGAAGGCAAGATTCTGAGGCGCCTGCGTCACGATTTGGATTAGCCCCGTATCCTGGACCGGGAAAAACCCCTTTGGGATCGCCAGGTAGAGCGCCGCTGTCAATAAAAAGGTGCCGAGCGCTACGAACAAGGTAAGCGTTTGATGATTAAGCACGATCTGTAACAAACGACCATAGCCCGCGATCAACCCATCAATTTTTTGACTGATATAACGCGCGATCGCCCCCCCGCTCTGGTGATCCCCCACGCGCAACAGACGCGCACACATCATCGGCGTTAAGGTCAGCGAGATCACTAATGACAGCAAAATCGCCACTGCAAGCGTGACCGCAAACTCTCTGAAGAGCCGCCCGACAACCTCGGTCATAAAAAGCAAAGGTATCAGCACAGCGATCAACGATACGGTCAATGACACAAGCGTAAACCCAATTTGCGATGCACCTTTTAACGCAGCTTGCATAGGTGTGTCACCACGCTCAAGGTAACGCGCAATATTTTCGATCATCACAATCGCGTCATCGACCACAAAGCCAGTCGCAATAGTCAAGGCCATCAAGGTCAGATTATTAATACTAAAACCGATCAGATACATCACACCAAACGTGCCCACCAACGATAGAGGTACGACAATGCTTGGAATTAAGGTCGCAGTAAGCGTCCGTAAAAAAACAAAGGTCACTAAAACGACTAAGCCAATTGCCAGCACAAGCTCGGTCTGTACGTCACGCACTGATTCGCGAATTGTCTGGGTGCGATCGGACATGACCCTGACATCAAGGTTGGCTGGCAGCGCCACGCGTAGCTGAGGGAGTAATTTTTGTATGCGATCGACAACCTCAATCACATTTGCGCCAGGCTGTCGCTGAACATTGAGCAAAATTGCTGGCTCTGTGTCGGCCCAGGCGGCCAGCCGCGCATCCTCAGCCTCTGAGACAGCTGTGGCAACATCTGAGAGCCTCAGCGGGGCACCGTTGTTGTAGGCCACCACCAGGTTCATATACTCGAGTGGATTTTTAAGCTGGTCATTGGCGTTAATGGTCGTTGAGCGCACTGCCCCATCAAGCGTGCCTTTCGGCTGATTGACGTTTGCGCCTACGACCGCCGCGCGCACGTCAGCAAGCGTCAATCCGTACGCAGCCAACGCCTGAGGATTAGCCTGTATGCGCATTGAGGGGCGCTGTCCGCCCGCTACGGTGACCAAACCCACGCCCGCTACTTGGGAGATCTTCTGCGCCATACGGGTATCGACTAAATCACGAATCTGCGGCAAAGGAACCGTAGGGGACGTCACCGCAAGGGTCAGCACTGCGGCATCGGCCGGGTTGACCTTGTTATAAACAGGCGGCGCCGGCAGATCGCGTGGTAGCAAATTACTTGCTGCATTGATCGCCGCTTGAACCTGCTGTTCGGCCACATCAAGCGGTAGCGACAAGGCAAACTGCAGCGTAATCACTGACGTACCGGCCGCGCTACTTGACGACATCTGCCTGAGCCCAGGCATTTGCCCAAACTGCCTTTCAAGGGGCGAGGTCACCAGAGCGGCCATGACATCGGGGCTGGCACCTGGGTAGAAAGCCGTCGCTTGAATGGTAGGGTAATCAACTTCGGGCAAGGACGAGACCGGCAACCAAAGGTAGGCAATCAAGCCAGACAACAACAAGGCCACCATCGCCAGCGTGGTGGCAACAGGTCGAACGATGAACGGCCGAGAGAGATTCACGGCCGGGGCGGTGCCGCGACGCTACCCGACGAACCGGGGGCTTGAGGGTTCGGGGCTCCCGATGCAGATGAACGCGCACCCGCCGCGGGCGCACGATTACCAGAGCCGTCAGCACCGATGACACGCACTTTTGCACCTGCACGCAAACGGTCTGTGCCTTCGAGTACGACTCGCTCAGCCACTTGCACACCTTCAAGGACCGCCACACGGTCGCCGCTACGCGCGCCTGTTTTTACAGGCCGCACAACCACCGTGTCATCCGGCAAAATCACATACACAAAGGCACCTTGGTTACCTTGCTGCAAGGCGCCAGAGGGGATCGTTAACGCGTCTTTGACGGTATTGACCTTCATTCGCACATTCACGAACTGGTTTGGAAACAAGGCATCCGTTTCGTTTGTAAACCGAGCCTTTAGTTTGACCGTGCCTGTTGCGACATCAATCTGATTATCGATGGTCATTAATTCACCTTGAGCCAGTCGGACCTGATCGGCCCGATCATAGGCCTCAACGGTGAGAGTCTGACCGGCAAGCAATGGTCCACGCACGGCGGGCAAATCGTTTTCGGCCAACGTAAATAAAACTGCAATCGGTTGCGTCTGGGTGATTACCACTAAACCTAGTGGGTCATTGGCAATGATCAGATTGCCCGCATCGACACGCCGCAGACCCAGACGCCCTGCAATGGGCGCAGTGATCCGTGTGTAATCAAGCTGCAGCCGGGCATTATCAACAGCGGCCCGATCGCTTTTGAGTTGTCCTTCAAACTTGCTGACCAACGCCAATTGGGTATCGAGCATTTGAGGTGCAATCGAATCTTGCTTGCGTAAGGTTTGATAGCGCTGTAAATCGCGCTTAGCGTTTTGATATTGGGATTCGTCTTGTTGTTGCTGACCAATCGCCTGCTCAAGCGCCACCTCAAACGAGCGAGGGTCGATCTTGGCGAGCAACTGATCCTCTTTGACTTGTTCACCCTCTTTGAACAGTACCTCGGTCAACTCGCCCTGTACACGGCTGCGCACCGTGACGGTATTAAACGCCGTGACCGTACCGAGGCCACGCAAATACACATCCAAATCTTGTACACGCGCGACCTCTGTTTTAACCGGCACGGGCGGCACAAAGCCTGCTGGCGGACCTTTTTTTGCTGTACTGGTTGCGTCGGGTATGAACCACCAAACTGCGAGCCCCACCAAAAGAGCGCTTCCAAGCCATACAAGCGGCGACCGCACTAACGAGCGTGTTGATAAACGTTCAGACATTAGAGATTCCAGGCGACCCTACAGGGCGCAAAGGGTCATTTTGAAAGCCACATCCTGCGTCACAGCCTGAGGGCGCTGGTCGCCCTGTTGCGCCGAGTAGCGAATCCAGACCATATACTTGTTGGCACTGATTTCAGGAAACACACCGGCAGAGTCGTCAACCCAGACGCGCAGTAGCTGATAAGTTTTACCCGCCAACATTTGCTGATAGGCGCCCTGAGGTGCCACCACCTTTACGTCCTCGCCCGACTCACGCAGCAGGCGCAAAACGATCGAGATGCCAATCTGTACTGGCATTAAGGTTGCGATCCAACGCCGCAAGTCAGCATGGCGCTTCGCCTCAGGCAAACTCTGCCAAGCATGAAACGATGGCAGGTCAACCTGCGTGCCTCCCCCGGGTACCACCAGCCGACCACGCAAACTCGTCAACCATTCGTTCTCGCGCAGAGACTGGCCGGTACGACCGCTCGCATTCAGGTTAGCCGCTGCCTTTTCAATTTCTGACAGCATACTTGTCAGAGTTTTTGCATCGACCCCAGGGTGATCCTTTAGCCCAACCAACACGAGGCGCTGGCGCTCAAGGTCTTGTAAAACACTACCTTTAATATCAGTGCGTTCGGTGGCATCAAGCAAGTCAAACAAAGCCGAAAGCGCTACTTGATGCTGACGGGCGTCGTTTAAGCCGGCGAAAAATATCATCCGATCAAACAACGACTCAAGGCGCAATAGCGCCCGGACACGTTCATTGAAAGGATATTCAAACAAAATCACAATATTTGCACGTCGTTTGGTGAATAGCCCGCCCATTCAAGGTGCGGGCATTAAAGTCATTTATGCAAGGTTACACCAACCTTGGTGCAACACCAATACTTGTTTTTCAAGGTCGGCCATCGAAACCCCCGCCGAATTGTCAATCACATCGTCGGCGACTGCCAACCGCTGCTCGCGAGTTGCTTGCGCCGCCAGAATGTTTTGAATGGTCGCGAGTTCGATCCCGCTGCGTGCCTGCACCCGCGCAATCTGGGTGTCTTGATCGCAATCCACCACGCAAAGACGGTCAATTTGCTGACGCCAACGACCCGATTCAACCAATAAGGGCACTACAAACACAATATAAAGCCCCTGAGCAAGCTCCGCCTCTTCGCGCACAGTTTGGGCGATCAGCGGGTGCAAAATGGCCTCAAGCTCAACCCTTTTAGCTGGGGCGGTAAACACAAGCTCGCGCATACGAGCTCGGTTTAGCGCGCCAGAGGGCTCAATGACGTCAGGCCCAAAGGTTTGGCGAATCGGGTCAATAGCCCGCCCGCCGGGCGCAGTCAGACTGTGAGCGATCAGATCGGTGTCGATCACAGACGCCCCCCACGACCCAAGCAAGTTGGCCACCTGGGTTTTGCCCGAACCAATCCCTCCGGTCAGGCCCAATTTAAACTTCGCCGTCTGCATAGTTACCTTACGAACAAGGCTGTCAGGGACTCAACTGAACAAGTGACAGGCTATTTTGGGTACAAAATAGCATGAGGATACCGCCCATTGCCAAGTAAGGCCCAAACGCAACGGCCTCGAACCGCTTGCGACGACCCAGGATTCGCCCGCACAAGGCAGCGACGCACCCTGCCAGCGAGGCCAATAACAGCGTCCAGGGAAGCGCCTCTATGCCTAACCAGGCCCCGTTGGCCGCTGCTAACTTTAAATCCCCAAAGCCAATGCCGTCTCGGCCACTGCAGCCCCGAAACGCGGCCCAAATCAGCCATAAAACGCCATAACCTGCTGCAGCGCCGGCCACCGCGTCGCTCAGCGTCACCCACCCGCCCAGCCAATGAAACATTAGGCCAGCCCATAACAAGGGCAGGGTCAACATATCGGGTAAGAGGCGGGTCTGCGCGTCAATGCGCGCCAGTACCTGTACGGTTGCGCAGTAAAACACGGCCATCCAGGCATCCCAACTCGGGCCCCAGGTCAGCACGGCAAACATCGAACACAGGCACAGCCCGCCTGCCAACACATAATCTAAGTAAAATTTTGCTTCTGGCAAGCCTTGGAGCACGCTTTGAGCAACCGAATCCGCCCCCGCGAGCCGACCCGACAGACGACCAGACACTTCGCGCGCCACGGGCACCAAAATCAAGGCGCTGAGCCCACCCAAGGGCAGCCCAATCAGCAAAGCGGTCATCAATCGTTCAAACATTGCTATTTGATAAAAAGTTACTGTGCAGGGACGGTGCCAAATGCGTAGAATGCATAGAATCCTTGTAGTTTCTTGAATTAGGAAGTCTCGATTATGTTTCGAAGCACAGAGCGACTCGCTCCGCACGCGTTAAATTTTTTGCCTCATCTGGCTGCGTTGTTGACGCTCGGGCTAACCGGCTGCGCACAAATGCAGCAAGCCGGCTACTACGACCCGCCACCCGCCAGCACAACGACCGATGCCATTGCTCAGGGCGATGGCATCTATAACATCCAAACGCTGCGCGCTCCTAGCCAAATTCAAATAGGCCTTCAGCAACCCGGCACCGCAACCCGAGCCGCTACCGCAGCGCCGGTCGCTAGCCCTGTCTCAGCCAACCCACGCCCAACGGCTAGTGGCCAAATCGCCGGAACCAACGTGATCTCTGGCGCACCTGCCACAGCTAGTGCCTATGACAGCGCAAGCGCACCCGCCGATGCGCCTCCGGTAAACGCTGGTTCAAGTGTTGGCACCGCATCAGGTAGTGCGGCAGGCCCCACCGAGAGCTTGCAAGCAACCCTCATTCCAGAGCCGCAAAGCTTTGCTGGCACCTTGCCTTGCTTCCATCCAGAAATGAAATGTTCAGCGCAACGCGTCACCATCACGCTGGCGCCAAATGGCCGCTGGCGCGCACGTGCAGCCTACCTAGAGCAAAGCAGTAAAAACAGCACAGTGCAAACAGATCAGGGCTGTTGGCGCGCTTCGGCTCAAGCCGTACCGCGTGTGGTGTTGCTCAATAGCCAAGGCAATGTACGTGCCGAACTTGCAATGACCTCGGGCGATGCGCTACGACTCATTTCAATGAACGGAGGTACCGCCAACCTGACCTACAATCTGTCGCGTCAACCTGATCTTGACCCGATTGATGAATTAAAAGGTAAGCCGGCGCCAAACTGCCCGTAAGCGCAGGCCGAAACAACACCAGCTAGCGCCACGACAAAATCGAAGGCCACCTAACCAACCTTGTCGGAAATCCAGCCAAGGTCGTTAGGTTGGCTCAAGCCGGCCTCTTCAGAGGGTGATGGTTCGGGGCTGGTGCAAACTGTGCGGGCTAACTGCGCAGCATTACGCACCCCCATCTTATGAAAAATGCGCGCCCGATGTGCTTCAACTGTGCGCATTGAGATGCCCAATTCGCTTGCAATTAACTTGTTAGACTTGCCCTCGGCGACAGGATGAATGACATCACGCTCGCGCGCAGTCAGCACTTTCCAGCCAGCGCCTGCTCTGTTCTCTGAATATTTCATACCGCCTCCGTGTCAACACGAAGCGCAGTCTGTCACGGCAGCTTTGCCGCGAATAGCTGTCAAATCTGACAGGCGGATTAACCCTAAGGTGCCACAACAGGGCTCAGAGTTCGAGATTGTCGATCAAGCGGGTGGCACCCAACTTAGCCGCGGCTAACACCACTAAGGGCTCTGCGGCTGCAAGATCCTCAGGCGTGGGCTTATTCAGGTCACGCTGGCGACGAATCGCAAGATAGTCTACCTGCCAGCCTCGGTTTTGCAGCGCGTTGGCTGCGTCATGCCCAAGCTTGACCGTATCGAGTTCGCCAGCGCGTAGACGCTGCTGCACCGACTGCAAAGCCGCATACAGTTGCGGCGCCTCGGCACGTTCATGCGGCTGCAAATAAACGTTACGCGAAGATAAGGCCAAGCCGTCTTCAGCCCTTACTGTTTCGTGCGCCAGAATCTCAACGGGCAACTGAAACTGGCGACACATATTACGCACCACCATCAACTGCTGATAGTCTTTTTTGCCAAACACTGCAACGCCAGGCTGCACGCAAGAAAAAAGCTTTAACACCACAGTACTCACACCACCAAAAAACCCTGGGCGATGTTCACCCTCAAGGATATCGCCTAGCTCTTGCGGTGGCTGTACGCGGTAATTTTGTGGCTCGGGATACAACTCGCGCTCATCCGGAGCAAACAAGACATAGACGTCGCGGTCACGCTGTAGTTTTTTTATATCATCCTGCAGCGTGCGTGGGTATCTTTCAAAATCTTCACCTGGGGCAAACTGCAACCGATTAACAAAAATACTGGCAACCACGGGATCACCATGTTGCCGCGCTAATTTCATCAACGCCAGGTGGCCTTCGTGCAAGTTTCCCATGGTTGGCACAAACGCCACGCGCAACTGCCCGCGTAACTGGTCACGCAACTCTTGAATAGTATGAACAACCTTCACTTGTTTTTCTCCGTGACTCAGCCAGGCGCGTTCTAGACCGCCGCACTCGTATAGGCCAAACGCACATAAATCGGTGCGTAGGGCTCGGCCTGCGTAATTTCTAGCAAGGTTTCACGTGCAAGCTCGAGTAACGCTAAAAAGTGCACCACCACGACGGCGGTCGGAGCCCCCTCAGCGATACGCTCCATGAACAGTTCACCAAATTCGATAAAGCGCACGCCGTTCAGACGACGCAAAATGTGCGTCATATGGTCGCGTACGGATAGTTGCTCGCGCGTGATGTGGTGATGCGCATTCAGCTTTGCGCGTTTTAAGATATCAACCCACGCCTGGCGCAGATCTTCAACACTCACATCGGGCAAGGCTCGCTCAACCCTTAAGTCTGCGAAGGCCTGCGCGCGCTGAAAATCGCGCCCCAACTGAGGAAGCGCATCTAACTTTTGCGCAGCAAGCTTAATCTGCTCGTACTCAAGCAAACGACGAACCAGCTCAGCGCGCGGGTCTTCTGCCTCTTGCCCGGTGTCGGATTTTTTTACCGGCAACAGCATACGCGCTTTGATTTCAATCAGCATCGCCGCCATCAACAAGTACTCTGCCGCCAACTCTAAGTTGTGCATCCGTATTTGATCCACATACGACAGATACTGCCGTGTAACCTCGGCCATCGGAATATCAAGCACATTGAAATTTTGCTTGCGAATCAGATAGAGCAACAGATCAAGTGGGCCTTGAAACGTTTCAAGAAACACTTCAAGCGCATCAGGCGGAATATAAAGATCGGTGGGCAACGAGAACAACGGCTCGCCATACAAGCGAGCGAGTGCCACCGCATCAATGACATCGGGAGTCGTGTCGACTGAGGGCGTTACAAGTGCATTCAGGCTATCGCCTGAAACTTGAGTCGAAACCATACAAACTAACTATTTTGATACACATAAGGGGTCTGCCGTACCCGCGCTTGCTTAAACCCCTCTGCAAGTTCGGGGTCTTGCGGCTTATCCCACAAGCGTGCACGCCCATCGCGCTGACGTTGTTCGACATCTGCGTGTGCGGCCTTGTAAGCCTGAAGAAATTGAGTAATTTCTGAAGTGTAGTTCTCAGCCATGGCGTTTTTTAAATAATTAGACTAGTGCTTAGTGTACTGTAGAGCCTGCCCCTTGATGATTAGTGCTCTGACCCCCTAAGATTGCCGCGATGTCGACTGCTCCATCTGGGCCTAACGGCTCACAACCTGCTTCAACTCCCCCCGTACATACGGCTAAACCCGAGCGGATGTTGCCCTTTATCGTCGGCTGTGCACTGCTCATGCAGATGCTTGACTCGACAGTCGTGACAACGGCCTTACCCACCATGGCGGCGGATTTGGGCTCCGACCCAGTCCGGCTGAACATTGCGATCACTTCGTATCTGCTTGCTGTTGCGGTCTTTGTACCTATTAGCGGTTGGGCTGCCGATCGCTACGGGGCCAGGCGTGTCTTTATTGCCGCCATCGCACTGTTTACTCTCAGCTCGCTGACCTGCGCCCTGTCAACCTCTCTCTCTCAACTTGTCTTATCCCGCATTGTTCAAGGGATTGGGGGGGCCATGATGGTGCCGGTTGGGCGAATTATCCTGTTACGCACAATTCCCAAACACGAACTACTCAAGGCCATGGCTTTTTTGTCGATGCCCGCCTTGATCGGGCCGATGGCCGGCCCGCCACTGGGCGGATTTTTAGTGACCTACGCCTCGTGGCATTGGATTTTTTTAATTAACCTCCCAATCGGTCTTTTGGGAATTTGGATGATTTTGCGTTTTGTACGCGAATTACCTAGCGATCACCAAGCCCATCCTCTGGACTGGGTAGGCTTTTTTCTCAGTGCCTTGTGCATGGCAACCTTAGTCGGTGGCTTCGAATCTTTAGGCCAAGGCGGACCGCCGATTTGGGTCTCTGCGGGGCTCATCACGACGGGCCTGCTGTCAGGGGCGCTGTATTACTGGCACTCGCAGCGTCACTCAGATCCAATTTTAGATTTGTCTTTATTAAAGATTCATACCTTTAGAGTGTCGACGATTGCCGGCAACCTTTGCCGCTTCGGCATCGGTGCTGTTCCATACCTGTTAGCCTTAATGCTACAGATCGGCTTTGGACTTAGCGCGCTCTCAGCGGGTTTCATCACCTTCGCCGGCGCGGTCGGAGCGATGGCAATGAAAATTGCGGCGCCGCGCATCCTTGATCGCTGGGGCTATCGGCGTGTGCTGTCCGTCAATGCGGTTTTCACCGGAGCGAGCCTCGCGAGTTGCGCCTTTTTTACAGCCTCAACGCCCGCCGTTCTCATGATTGGCGTCTTGCTATTAGGTGGTTTTTTTAGATCGTTGCAGTTCACTGCGATTAATACCCTGGCCTACGCGGATATCTCTCAGACCAGCATGAGTCGCGCAAGCAGCTTTGCCGCCATGGGACAACAACTGGGAGTGAGTCTGGGGGTGGGCGTCGCGGCAGAAACGCTGCACCTGAGTATGCTTTGGCGAGGCTCGAGCGAACTGATCGCTGCTGACGTTGTGGTTGGCTTTTTAGTCATTGGCGTGCTCTGCGCCTTGCCAAGTTTTTCTTTTTGGCAGTTGCCACCTCAGGCGGGCGAAAGTTTGCGACAAAATCGACCGGGTTAGTTTATGACACCTAAAAACTTGACCCGCCCTTGATCGTTAATTCGTCGCGCCCGAAAGCTTCACCAACTCTTGGTACTTAGCGCGCTCGGTTGCGACAAACTCAGTTAATTGCAAAACAGACATCGGCGTGGTTTCAGAACCCATTATTTTCAAGCGCTCTTTAACATCGAGCTCAGCAAGCGCCGCCATATAAGCTATATGCAGCTTTTCGACCACGGCCGCGGGTGTCCCAGCCGTTGTGAACACACCAAACCAAGTACCAATATCAAACGGCGCAATGCCAGCGTCTTGCATCGTCGATAATTCTGGCAACAAGCCCGAGCGCGCCTGGGTAGTCACCGCCAGCGCCTTCACTTTTTGCTCGCGAATCAAATTTGCCGCCGCAGCAAGATTATCGAACATCAGGGCTGACTGCCCCGACAGCAAAGCCAATTGCGCAGGCGCAGCACCTTGGTAGGGAATGTGCACCATCTCAACCTTCGCACGCGCGCTTAACAAGGCCCCCGCCAAATGCCCTGCGCTGCCCGCCCCGCCTGAACCATAATTCAGTTGGCCTGGATGTGCGCGCGCATACCCAATCAGATCCTGCACTGTTTGAATATTATTTTTCAACGCGAAATCAAGATTAACCAACAACACGTTTGGCACAGCGGCCACCAAAGCAACCGGCGCAAAATCCTTCACCGAGTCGTAGGGAATCGAAGCAAAGAGCCAAGGGTTAATAGCATGTGTGGCCACCGCCCCCATCACCAAAGAATACCCGTCAGGCTGTGCTTTTGCGATCAGATCAGCACCAATATTGCCACCGGCACCAGGCTTGTTTTCAACCACCACCGGTTGGCCCAGACTTGTTTTTACTTTTTCTGCCAAAACGCGAGCCATCACATCAAGCGGGCCACCCGGCGGATAGGGGACGATAAAGCGCAACGGCTTAGTCGGAAAATTCACAGAGGCTGCGTCAGTCGCCGTCGTTCGACCTTGTGCTCGAGGCTCAGTCACGAACAAGCCAAGTCCAAATACGAGCAAAGCCGCGACAAGTAGTCTTGCCGTGCGCCACTTACTCATTAAATCTTGCGGCCTGATTGGCACTGCCAAGCTTAAGTTCACCATCGTTATCTCGCAGCTTAGGCATTATTGAATTGAAGACCGCGGCCTCAGCGCGCGGACTTAAACAGCGAACGCTCAATGAATAATTTGACTCAAAAATAGTTTGGTTCGCTCGTTTTGCGGATGATCAAAGAAGGCATCAGGCGTGTTTTGCTCAATGATTTCGCCTCGATCCATAAAAATCACACGATCAGCCACCTTGCGGGCGAAGCCCATCTCATGCGTGACCACAAGCATGGTCATGCCGGTATCCTCAGCCAGGTTAACCATCACATCAAGCACTTCTTTCACCATTTCAGGATCAAGCGCCGAGGTCGGCTCGTCAAACAGCATCACTTTTGGATCCATACACAGCGAGCGCGCAATGGCCACACGCTGCTGCTGTCCACCAGACAATTGCCCCGGAAACTTGCTCGCTTGCTCAGCGATACGCACTCGCTCAAGGTACTTCATCGCACGCGCCTCGGCCTCGGCCTTGGGTGTTTTTAATACCCAGATTGGTCCAAGTGTCAGATTTTGAAGCACGGTCAAATGCGGGAACAAGTTGAAATGCTGAAACACCATGCCAACATCACGACGAATCGCCTCGACATGACGAATATCGTTGGTGATCTCGGTACCCTCAACCACAATCTGCCCTTGCTGGTGCTCTTCAAGCCGATTGATGCAACGAATCAGTGTCGATTTACCTGAACCCGAGGGGCCGCAGATCACAATGCGCTCGCCTGGCGCAACCTCTAAATTAATGTTGCGCAACACGTGAAACTTACCGTACCACTTGTTGACTTCTTGCATGCGAATGATGGCATCTGCCATACACGATCTCCGAGAATAGGGCGCGCCTGATATCTAAAAACAAACCTCTAACGCTGATGCTCTGTCGCCAGACGCTTTTCAAGGGACTGACTGTATTTAGACATCGAATAGCAAAATACAAAATAAATTGCCGAAATAAAAACATAGATCTCAATGCTGAAGCCACGCCAAGTTTGATCAACGAGTGCAGCCTTAGCTGCCTGAGTCAGGTCAAAAATGCCAATCACGACCACCAGCGAAGTATCCTTAAAGAGGGCAATAAACAGACCGACCAAGGGAGGGATGACGATCTTGAGCGCCTGAGGCAACACAATCAAACGCGTCTGCTGCCAGTAGGTCAGGCCCAAGGAATCGCCGCCCTCGTACTGACCTTTGGGGATGGCCTGTAGCCCGCCGCGAATGGTCTCGGCCATATAGGCTGCGGCAAATAAAATGATCGCCACCTGTGCACGCAACAACTTATCGATGGTGAGGCCCTCGGGCAAAAAGAGTGGCAACATCACAGCCGACATGAACAATAAACTGATCAACGGGACGCCGCGGATCAGTTCGATATACACAACACAAATGGTTTTAATGGCGGGCATTTTTGAACGGCGACCTAAGGCCAACACAATGCCGAGCGGAAACGCAAAAGCAATGCCGAAGGTTGAAAGCATGAGCGTAAGCGGCAAGCCACCCCAACGACTGTTTTCAACGTAGGTCAGGCCAAACACCCCACCCCACATCAATACTGCAGCGCCAGCAAGCGCAAGCGTCCAAAACATCAAGAGCGAGCGGTTCCAGAATCTGCGCACACCGCTGAGTAAAACGACACCGACAAGCAACAACGTTGCCAATAAAGGCCGCCACTGTTCTTCATAGGGGTAGACCCCAAACAAAATCAGGCGATGCTTTTCAACAATAACTGACCAACAGGCGCCGGTTACTTTGCGACACTCTTGCGCGCTTGAAGCCGTTACCGTCGAGTTCAGCAAAAACCAATCAACCATCGCCGGCACGGTCGCCAACAACAACCAAAGTGTCAGCAGCGTCAACAGGGTATTAAGTGGCGATGAAAACAACTGGGTTCGCAACCAATGCAAAATTGACGCGCGCGACCACACGCTCGGTGCAGCGGCCTGATTCACAACGTTGGGGGCGACACTCATCTTTATCTTTCTACCAACGCGATACGTTTGTTATACCAATTCATAAATAGTGAAATTGACAGACTAACGGTCAAGTAAGCCGCCATAATCATCAAGATACCCTCGATGGCTTGACCCGTTTGATTGAGCGTGGTGTTGATCACCGACACCAAATCAGGATAACCAATTGCCACGGCCAACGAACTATTTTTAGTAATGTTCAAGTACTGACTTGTCATGGGTGGGATGATCACACGTAACGCTTGTGGCAAGACCACCAAACGGAGGACCAAACTATTTTTAATCCCCAACGCGCCAGCGGCCTCCCATTGACCTCGGCTCACCGACTGGATGCCCGAGCGAACAACTTCCGCGATAAACGCAGAGGTATAGATCACCAGACCAAACAACAAGGCGGCGAACTCTGGTGACAAGGTCATTCCGCCAGAAAAATTAAACCCTTTCAGCGTTGGGACATTGAGTGACAAGGGCTCCCCGCTCACCCACCACGCCAGCGCAGGTACCAACAGTAATAAGCCAAGTACCGAGCGCCAGAGCGCAAAAATTTTGCCCGTTTGTTCTTGACGATGCCGCGCCCATTTGCTTAAGAGAAAAGAAAGCCCAACGGCCAGTAACAAACCCCACAGCAACCAACTTAAACCGTCGCCTTGAATGGTTGGCATCTGAATACCGCGGTTTGACACGAACACACCCGGTATCGGGTGGTAAGCACGCCGTGGCCCTGGCAAGGTCTCGATAATAATGGCGTACCAGAAAAACAACTGCAACAACAAAGGGATGTTGCGCATGACTTCAACGTATACGCTAGACACTTTACGAATCAACCAGTTTTTTGACAACCTGGCGATACCAATGATCGTACCTAAAATCGTTGCAAACAGGATGCCCAGCAACGCCACGCGCAGCGTGTTGAGAACGCCTACGGTGATCGCCCGTTGATAGGTATCTGCAGGGGTATAACTCACAAGGCTTTCGCCAATGGCAAAGCCCGCTTCGCGCGTCAGGAAACTAAACCCTGTGGTGATATTGCGGACAGATAAATTGTGCAAGGTGTTATGCACCATGTACCAGCCTATGCCGCCAACCAAGGCGACCGCCAGCACTTGGTACACGATCGCGCGCACCTCTGGATTGCTCCAGGACAAACGCTTTTTGGGCGCTTGCGCCGCGACAGTCATTTTTGGATTCATCATCTGTGTCAGTGCTCGCCAAGGAGCTGCTTGGCGAGCACTGTCAAATCAACAATAGTCTTAACGAATTGGCCAGGCGTACAAGATGCCGCCTTTCGTCCATTGCTGGTTGAGGCCACGCTCAAGCATCAAAGGCGTATTTTTGCCAATGTTGCGCTCAAAGCTCTCGCCATAATTGCCGACGGCCTTGATAATGTTGTAGGCCCATTTTTCATCCACACCCAAGTTTTTGCCCATACCAGGTGTTACACCGAGGATGCGCTGAATATTTGGGTTTGTGCTTTTCAACATCTCATCAACATTGGCTTGCGTCACACCATACTCTTCGGCTTCGACCATTGCGTAAAAGCTCCAGCGCACGACGTTGAGCCATTGCTCGTCACCTTGACGAACCAACGGACCGAGAGGCTCTTTCGAGAAGTTTTCTGGCAAGATCACATATTGATCAGGCTTTTCTTGCGATGAACGCGAAGAGGCCAAACCAGACTTGTCGGTGGTATAGGCATCGCAACGGCCCGACACAAAAGCACCAACCACTTCGTCAAGCTTTTCGATCACGACAGGCTTAAACGACAGTTTGTTTGCCCGAAACCAGTCTGCCAGGTTGAGCTCTGTGGTGGTACCAGGCTGTACACAGACCGTTGCACCATCAAGCTCTTTTGCACTTTTGATGCCACTGTCTTTGCGCACCATAATGCCTTGGCTGTCATAAAAATTGACCGTCACGCCCATCAAGCCCAGCGAGGTGTCACGCGTCATGGTTTGAGTGGTGTTACGCACCAACACATCAACTTCGCCTGACTGCAGCGCCGTGAAACGCTGTTGCGCAGTCAGCGGAGTCACTTTGAATTTTGTTGGGTCGCCGAACATCGTGGCAGCAAAAGCCTTGCACATGTCGATATCCAGACCCGACCATACGCCCTTGCTGTCAGGCGCAGCAAAGCCGACTAAACCCGTGTTTGTGCCGCACTGCACAAAACCTTTCTTTTTGACGCTATCGAAGGTGGTACCCGCCTGCGCAACGGTGCTAGCTGCGAGAAGCGCTGCGCCGAAGGCAGCAATTTTAAGAAATTTCATGGATAAATCTCCGGAAGACAACTGAGAGGAGCGGTGGCCTAGTGAGCGCACTGCGACGACCGATACTTAAGAGCGACAGATAGTAGCCGCACACCCAGAGCCAATGTATGGGGGAAATCCCTTGCCGTCAATCCCCAAAGTTCGGGGAGAGTTACTATTAAGGTCTAAAAGCGATAGCCCATGATCGAATTTCAGCATGTTTTCAAATCGTACGGCCAAGGCCGTCATATTTTGGCTGACCTGACCTTCAAGGTCACGGCCGGAGAATTTGTGTACGTTGCCGGTCCCTCAGGGGCGGGAAAATCGACCTTACTCAAACTCATCGGGGGCTTAGAGCCACCCAGCCGCGGCTCAATTCAGGTGCATGGGCACCGACTCGATCAGTTATCAGCACGAGCCCGTCCATATTTAAGGCGCGCTGTAGGCGTGATACTTCAAGACACGCATCTACTCTACGATCGCAGCGCCATAGACAACGTGTTACTGCCACTTGCCGTGACCGGCCTTGCCCCTAGTCTGGCTCGGGCGCGGGCCAGAGCCGCGCTTGAAAAAGTTGGACTCTCTTCAAAAGAGAACACGCGTCCGATTGAGCTCTCAGGCGGGGAGCAACAGCGACTGGCAATCGCCCGCGCGATCGTCAATCGACCGGCAATTTTGATCGCCGACGAGCCCACTGCAAGCTTGGATATCGACACGGCTCGGCGCATTATGTCGGTATTCAAAGACTTTAACCGTGTCGGAGTCACTACGGTGATTGCCTCGCATGACGACGCCTTAATGGCTGAGTACGCTACGCGAGCGTTCAAAATCGAGCCAGGCAAGTTTGCTGACTCTGCCGGTCAGCGAGCGCATACTTACGTCAAAGACAATACCCGCAATAAATCTCAACAATTGCACGCTGAACAAGACCGAAGCGAGCCGTTGAAATGAAGAGCCTGTTACGCCAGCACCATTACGCTCTCGCAGTGACACTTCGACGACTGGCTGCGGCACCTATTTCGTCACTCACAAATTTGCTGGTCATTGCGCTTGCGCTTTCGCTGCCTTTGTTGGGTGCTTCACTCTTAGTTTCAATACAGCCGGTGGCGCGCCAAGTCTCTGTGACGCCAGAGCTGACGGTGTTTTTAAAGGTTGATGCACCCAGCACCGCGACCGAGCCACTCGCAGCGCGTATTCGAAAAGAACACACGGATCAGATTGCGGGGGTGCGGATCGTCACAAAAGACCGAGCGCTCACCGAACTGCGTAGCAACCCCGCCTGGGAACAAGCCCTTAAAGTATTACCCAGCAATCCGTTGCCAGATGCCATCGTGATCAGCCTCAAGCCAGGCGACCAGCTTGCCGAGCGAGCTGAAAAACTCGCGCAAGTCTGGCGTAAGTGGCCCGGGGTTGACCTTGTGCAGCTCGATACCGCGTGGGTACAACGCCTTGAGGCGTTATTAAGATTCGGACGAATCGGCCTGCTGCTGCTCGCCTTAAGCGTTGCGCTTGTTGTTTTGGCAACTGTATTTAACACCGTACGCATGCAGGCCTTATCTCAGCGCGAAGAAATCGGCGTAGCGCGTTTAGTTGGCGCTACCGAATCTTTTGTACGCAGGCCGTTTTTATATCTGGGTTCGGTCACCTGCAGCCTGGCGGCGCTCATCGCAGTCGGCATTGCACGCCTTGCACTCATTCCGTTAAACGACGCGCTGGCAAGCTTGGCGCGTAGCTATGACGCTGAATTTGCCTTGTCGTTGCCATCACCGTGGATGCTTGCCATCGCAGTGGTCTCGGTCGCCGTTTTAGGCGCGTTGTCGGCGCGCTGGTCAGTGCAGCGCAACACCAAGTTTTAACCAAGTGCACGGAAATCCTCCCCATTCAGGGGCAGGAGGATGAATAGCGCGGACACAGCAGGTGCCCTTGTTATTTTCTGACTCAGCCGCACACTGTCTGGAGTAGGCGCCTCACTACGCCATCGTGCTGCCCCCGTTGACGCCTATGGTTTGACCTGTGACATAGCTTGATAGCTCTTCACTGGCCAAAAACAACAACACCCCCGCGCACTCCTCAGGCCGCCCCAGGCGCCCCATCGGTATCGACTTCTTTAACTTTGCCTGCAAGTCGTCCTTGCCCGTTACTGAACTGCTGGCGTGAGCCGCATGAATCGGGGTATCAATGACACCTGGCGCCATTGCATTGACCCGTATGCCTTCACGAACAACCTCGCGAGCCAAACCCTTTGTATAGGTCGTGATGTAAGACTTTGAGGCTGCATATAAGCCCGCGCCACGCGTACCGCCCGTGTTGGCAGCCTGCGACGTGATGTTGATGATGCTGCCACCGCCCTGCGCCCGCATATGCGGGATGACTTCACGACAAAGCACCATCATTGAACGCGCATTAAAGTGAAACACTTCATCAATTGCTGCATCGCTCGCTTCAGACAGGGCGATGCGGCGCATCATGCCACCCACATTATTAATCAGTACGTCAATGCGACCAAAACGAGCATGCACGTCTTGCACAAGCTGAGCCAACTGACCTGAATCCATCACATCACAACCAAACGCCTGGGCGCTTGAACCCGCCGCTTCAATCTGCGCAACCACTGACAAGGCAGCCTCGCGCTGCGAGCGATAGTGCACCGCCACGTGAGCGCCATGCCGACCGAACGCCACAGCTGCCGCCGCTCCGATGCCTGAGCTCGCACCTGTAATCAGCACTACTTTATTTTTTAAATCATTCATCTCGAGCTTTGTAAAAGTTTATGGCTTGGGGTTTGAGTCAGATCATCTTGCTGCTTGAGCCGTGCGCGCCCTCCCTCAAACAACCAGTCGCGCCCAGGTGCCGCCGCAAACAAGGTTTGAGTGTAGGCGTGTGAGGGCGCTGAAAAAATATCAGCGGTTCGCCCCGTTTCAACGACTTCGCCCTTTGACATAACAGCAATCCGATCGCACACCTGCGCCGCCACGCGCAAATCATGCGTGATAAATAGCATGGCCAAGTTCAGTTGATCACGCACCTCATCCAACAAACCAAGCACTTGCGCTTGCACCGAGACATCCAGGGCAGACACTGCTTCGTCGGCAATCAAGATCTCAGGTTTCATCGCAAGTGACCGTGCAATGCAAATTCGTTGACGTTGGCCACCCGAAAACTCATGCGGAAATCGTTTCAGCATCGCTGGGTCAAGCCGCACTAATTCCATGAGCTCGCTCGCACGCAGCCAGGCCTCGTGCCTCGTCGCGCCGTAGTTCATTGGCCCCTCAACAATCGAATCACCAACCGTGCGACGGGGGTTCAAAGAACGATAGGGATCCTGAAAGACGATCTGCACGCACTGGCGCAAGGGCCGCATTTGCCGAATCGAAAGCGGTGCAATGTCTTGCTGATGCTGAAAGATCGACCCACTCGTCGTCGTAATCAACTTTGCCAAGCATCGTGCGACGGTGGATTTGCCCGAGCCTGACTCACCCACAATACCCAATGTCTCGCCACGGCGCAACTCAAGCGTGACCTGATTGACAGCTGGCGTCGGGCTATTGGGATAGGTCTTGGTCAGACGCTCGGTACGCAAAATCACCTCGCCCCTAACCGCGGCCTCTCGCACGCGTGGCGTCATACTAGGCACCGCCCCAATCAACATTTGCGTGTACGGGTGCGCAGGATGCACCAACACTTGCTGCTTCCGGCCAAACTCAACCAACTCTCCCCGGCGCAATACAGCGACTCGGTCGGCAATCTCGGCCACCACGCCAAAGTCATGCGTGATAAACAACACGCCGGTACCGTGTTCGCGCTGCAAGGTACGAATCAACGCCAGAATCTGAGCCTGGGTGGTCACGTCGAGCGCCGTGGTGGGCTCGTCCGCAATCAGCAATAACGGCTCTAACACCAAAGCCATCGCAATCATGATGCGCTGTCGCTGGCCACCCGACAATTGATGCGGGTACGAACGCATCATTCGAGGTGCGTCGGGCAGCCCGACCTTTTGAATCATATCGAGCACGCGTACTTGACGCTCTGAGGCAGTCAACGCTGTGTGCGTACGCAAGACCTCATCGATTTGCTCGCCACAAGCAAACACTGGGTTCAGTGCCGTCATCGGCTCTTGAAAGATCATCGACATGGTGGTGCAGCGCAATTGACGCAGGCGCGTTGCAGACATCGTGAGTACGTCTTCACCCTGCAACAAAATTTTGCCTGCCGTTGGAACGAGCGCCTTAGCCTGCAGACCCATAATCGTGTGAGCAATGGCGGATTTTCCCGAGCCCGACTCGCCAACCAGACAAACGATCTCACCCGGGTTGACCGTCAAATTGACCTGCGCAACAGCATGGATCCGATCTGCGCCTCGCGGCAGCGAAATATCCAACGCTTGCAATTCAAGCACAGGCAGTGCTGGCACACCGTGTGTTTGCATCCTGCTCGGCGGTACCGCCTGTGCTTGTGTCAGTTGCGCTTGCACTGGCAGAGGTGTACCACGTGCCTGCCGAAGTGGATCTCTTGCGTTCGAACCTGTCATAGCCGCTTTCTCATCCGCGGATCAAGCAAGTCACGCAAACCATCACCAAACAGATTGACCGCCAACACCGTCACAGCCAAAAACAAACCAGGAAAAAAAATATTGTGGGGCAACATGACAAACATGGCTCGACCCTCGGCCATGATATTGCCCCAGGTCGGTGTTTCAGGCGAAATACCGACTCCAAGAAAACTCAATACTGCTTCGATCAAAATGGCGTGTGCTGCGATATACGTTGTTTGCACAATCAGCGGTGCAATCGTATTAGGTAGGATATGGCGAACAAGTAACACGGGGGTTGGTGTGCCCACCGCAATCGCAGCTTCAACGTAAGGCTCCTCACGCACCGACAACACCACTGCGCGCACCAGCCTGACCACACGCGGAATTTCAGTGATCGCAATCGCCAAAATCACCGTCGACAAACCAGCATTGAGTAGCGCCACCATCGACAACGCGAGCAAAATAGCCGGTATGGCCATGAGTCCATCCATCACACGCATCACGATGGCATCAAGCCAGCGAAAATAACCTGCTAAGAGCCCCAGTAACAGACCTACGAGCGCACTCATCACAGCTACCGTTGCCCCAATTAATAATGACACTCGTGCGCCAAAGACCACACGACTATAGATGTCACGTCCAAGCGAATCAGTGCCCATCAAATGCACGAATTTAATTTTATTGCCGTCATCGTCGCGCAAGGTCGATTCGTAACCTGGTAACTTGTTGCGTACGCTAGGGTTGATGTCATCGGGACTCATCGTATGCAAAAACGGCGCGGCCAAACCGATCAACAGCACGCACAGCAAAATACCCGCGCCAATCATCACGCTTGGACTGCGCATGAGCGTGCGCCAGACCGTGACGCGACCCGAGGATTCTGTGACAGCACTCAATACCGTATCCTCGGATCAAATAAGGTATAGGACAGATCAATGAGCAAGTTAATCATCACTGACGTTAAGGAAAACAACAAGACGAGCGCTTGGACAGTTGGAAAATCGCGCGCCAGCACGGCGTCAACCGTAAGTCGACCCAATCCCGGAATACTAAAGACACTTTCTGTGACCACCACGCCGCCAATTAGCAAGGCGATGCCGATGCCGATCACCGTCACAATCGGCACGGCAGCATTACGCAACGCATGGCGCATCAACACAATCTGATTGGTCAACCCTTTTGCGTGCGCGGTACGAATGTAATCCTCACCCAACACCTCTTGAACGCTCGTACGAGTGATCCGTGCGATCAACGCGCAATACACAGCAGACAGCGCAAAGCACGGTAACAATAGCTTTTGCAGCCACCCCCAAAAGCCCTCGGATAAGCGCTGATAGCCTTGCACAGGTAACCAACTGAGCTCAATCGAAAATACATACATCAAGAGGTAACCAATCACAAAGACTGGTATTGAAAACCCCAGCACGGCCAAGCCCATCACAACGCGGTCGATCCAGGTCCCCGTGTAATAGGCCGCCAGGACGCCAAGCGGCACCGCAATCAGCACCGACATCATGATGGTACAGAGCGCGAGCGACAGCGTGGGCTCAAGTCGGTCAAGAATGAGTTCCGACACTTGCTTCTTAAAGAAAAACGACTCGCCGAGATTTCCAGTAGACACTTTAGCCAGCCAAGCCCCAAACTGCACTAACACAGGCTGATCCAGACCAAGTTTGGCGCGAATATCTTGGATCTGTTCCGTGGTGGCGTTATCGCCCGCAATGATGGCGGCCGGGTCTGCTGCGCTTAAACGCAACATCAAAAATACCAGCACAACCACCATCACCATGACGGGCACGGTGGCGGCAATACGCTTTGTGATGTAACGAAACACGACTTAATAATCCGTCACTTACCGGTCTTCGTGATGTTCCAGAACACAGGCGCTGGCGCTTCAATCAGACCGCTTAAGCTCTTGCGCGCAACCATAGGCTGATACCACTGGCCCAGCGGAATGTAGACAGGATATTCAATCGCTCGCAGCTGCACGGCTTCGGCAAGCGCCTTTTGTTTAGCCAGATCTGTTTCACGAGAGAAATCGCTTCGCAATTTTTCAATTTGCGCATCGCACGGCCAACCAAAAGTCGTCTTTTCACAGGCGGCGTTGAGATAACTGGACTCAAGCGGGTTGAGCACATTATTAGTCGACGTGATGGTGAGATTCCAGCCACCTTTTGCCACGGGATCTTTTTTGGCGCGCCGAACAACGACCGACTGCCAGTCCATTGACTGCATATCAACTTTAAAGCCTGCTTTTTCAAGCAAAGACTTTGCGACCGGCGCAAGATTGGCGTACACGTGGCGATCGGTAGAATGCAACAACACAATCGGTGTGCCGTCGTAACCAGAATCTTTCACAAGTTCACGCGCTTTTTTGAAATTTGATTCAAGCAAAGCCTCCGTTCCTTTTGTGGTGCCCATCGGCGTACCGCAAAAGAACATCGACTTGCAAACTTTGTAGTAATCAGGGTCGCCAATGACCGCCTTCAAAAAATCTTCTTGATTGAAGGCATACCACAGGGCTTGGCGCGCTTTGACATTATCGAACGGCTTGTTTAGCGAGTTAAATCTAAACACGTACTGATTACCCATCGAACTCCAGTCGCTGAACTGGATATTGGCGTTCTTTTTTAGCATCGGCAACAAGTCGTGCGATGGCTGTTCAATGATGTCGATTTCTCCGGCCAACAGTGCACTCACCGCAGTTTGCTGATCGGCGATCGCAAGCCATTCAACCCGATCAACCTTCACAACCTTACCGCCAGCCATGGCTGAAGGAGGTTCAGTACGAGGCTTGTATTGCGCAAATTTTTCGTAGACCACCTTACTGCCAGGTTTCCATTCACTGGTTTTGAATACAAACGGACCCGAGCCAACGTAGTCAGCAATTTGCTCTTGCGGGCTGACGTCGGCTACGCGCTTGGGCATCATGAAGGCGGTGCCCGAAGCGCGACTCAAGCCGATCATCACCGCAGCCGTCGGCTCTTTTAAAATAATTTTGAAAGTCTTTTGATCAACGGCGGCAAAGTCTTTGACATAAGCCATCATCTCTTGACCAACCACATCACGCGCCGCCCAACGTTTGATCGAGGCGATGCAATCCTCCGAGGTAACTGGCTGACCATCATGCCATAACAAACCATCACGCAAGGTCATGGTGTAGACCGTTCTGTCTTCACTGAGTTGGTACGTATCAACCATTTGTGGCTGCACCGCACCCTGTGCATCGGTTGCAAACAGGGTGTCATAGATCATGTAGCCATGATTGCGCGAGATATACGCGGTCGTCCAGACTGGGTCAACAATTTTTAAGTCAGAGTGCATCACGGCACGTACAATCGTTTGCGCCTGGGCGAGTGAATCGCGATGAACCGCCAGACTCCCAAGGCCCGCAATCAATAACGATACAAACAAGCAAGCGCGGTGCAATGTCTTCATGTTCATGATGCCAGTCCCCAAAAATTATTGTTTTTTTAAAGCACACCCTGCGCAATCAAATCTTGGATCTCTGTTTCTGAATATCCTAACATCTGCGTCAGCACATGCACGTTGTCTTCGCCATAGCCGGGCGCACCGCGATCAATGACGCCACCGGCATAGGCGGGTGTTGCACTCATTTTGACCGGAAACTCGTTGACCGGCCAGCGACCAATTTTGGTACCAGTCACCTCTGTCAGCCACTCAAGTTCTTTCAATTGCGGATCAGTATCGTAACGATCCGCCGCCGTTTGGCATACACCGGCTGGCACGCCAGCGGTCTGCAGGCGCGCCATGCACTCGCTCGCGTCCTGAGTCACAGCCCAAGCGCTGATTTTTTCGTCAAGCGCGTCTTGATTTTGCAGACGCAAGGCCAGCGTACTGAAGCGTAGATCCCATTGCAACTCGGTCAGACCGGCTTCGCGTACCAGGGCGTTCCATTCAACGTCATCAAAACAAGCAATCGCAAGCCAGCGATCGTCGCTTGCGCAGCGGTACGCCCCGTGAGGTGCGGCTGGCTTATAGGGTGAACGATTACCGTAACGCGTCCACTCCTTACCGTTCGCTGACCAGTCCAGCACCGCAGTCGCTGTTTGATAAATACCTGCCTCGCACTGCGAGGCATCAATCCATTGCCCCTCACCGGTGCGATTGCGGTGGTAAAGCGCACCCAGCGTGGCTAAGGCAAAACCATATGCGCCAATCCAGTCAAGGTACGAATAGCCCCAACCAGCTGGCATGGCCGGGTCAGGGCGGCCAGACATTTCTGTGGTGCCAGCAAACGAAGCCGCCACGGGGCCTACCGTGCGAAACCGCCCATACTTACCAATGCCGCCCATGCCAGATTGCTGCACATAAATAATGTCTGACTTCAGCGACTTGAGTACTCCATACCCCAAACCTAAACGCTCTAGCACCCCAGGAGAGAACCCTTCCGCGACAATATCCGACTGGCGCGCAAGCTCTTTCGCAATGGCCAAGCCCTTGGGGTGTCGGATATTCAACGACATACCGCGCTTACCAGCGTTTTTATTGTTGAACTGCCCACCCATGTCTGAGTCAGTCACGCCAGGCAAAGGCGCGGTCGCAACCTCGCGTGCGGCCCGACCACCCACCGGCGACATCGCAGCCAACCTGGTGTCTGGATTTTCTTTCCACTCGACCTTGATACTTTCAGCACCCAGCGCAGCAAGAATACGTGTCCCACCAGCCGAAGCCAGAAACCAAGAAAAATCTAAGATCTTGACGCCTTGCAAGGCAAAGGGTGCACCGCGCGCTGAAATATTTTTTACTGTGGGTCGGTACTTGAAAGTCTTGTCACCGGCCTGCGCCCGAACCGTCTCTGCGTTTTTAGGCGCAGCGATCAGCTGACTGAGTTCTGCGTTGTGTTGCCCCAGCAGCGGAGCACGCTTACCGGCCTGCCAGGCCGTCGCAGTGCTCAACCATTTGCTGGTTGGGTAACGCAAGGCACGACCAAGTTCAGGATGATCGATATCAGTAAATGAATGACGTAACAGCCAATGCTCGTCTAAGGCATTTTCATGCGGCTTGCGCACGGGCGCCCACAATAAGCCCGCCTCTTGCGCTTCGCGCCAAGGCAAATCTTTATAGTCATAAGAGCCGACAAAATCACGGATCACTTCGAGCATGCGAACCGTTTCGGCATCCATCCCAGCAGAGCCGGGCGTGCTGCGCGCTTTCAGGTCAGCGGTCGCAGAAGGCGCTTGCAAGTCGGCCGCCTTGCCGTAGCGATCCAAGAACGGCACGAGTTTCGCCTTATCGCGCGCAGACACCCCCCAAGTCATATTCCAGCGCTTGTCTTTGGTCGCACTCACGTTAGGAATCGGAGTCGGTTTTTCAACCGCATGCCGAGCAGTCTGACGATACAGCGGCGCCCGACGCATGACCCACGACATCACATCAAGCTCGGTATTTTTTGCGACGGCTTCGTGTACCGCGCATGACAGGTCTTGTCCATCGCCCGTTGATTGGCGAGTAATCAACGCAGCCACCACCGCTGCAGCCATTTGTTCAGCCGCGATGTGGTACGCATGCCAAACCTGGGGGGCGACAGGCGGGTGCTCGTAATGCCCATCAGCATTACGGTCGTAACCGCAGCACATCATCACACCACCCAGCGCCAAATGAATGAGATCCGATCCTTTAAAATCTTTCCAGGGACCTGTGTCACCGAAAGGGGTGATGCGCGCGGTAATGAGCGTTGGAAACAATTTGTTTAACGACTGCGCAGGTTTAAGCTCTGACAAAAACTGGCCGCAGGTACTGTCTAAAAAAATATCTGCCGTACTTAACAGTTCTAAAAAGGCAGCTTTACCGTCTGCGGTATTAACATCGAGTTGTATCGATTTTTTACCACGGTTGTACGCGCAAAAGAAAATCGATCTCTCGGGATCAGGCTGCTCGCCCAGGTAAGGGCCAATATTACGCGTCGGGCTACCGCCAACCGGTTCGATTTTGATGACTTCAGCGCCTAAGCCGGCCAACAACAAACCACAATATTCGCCCAACTCATCGGCAACTTCAATGACACGCAAGCCGGCCAACATTCCGGGCTTATCTTGCGGGTTAGCGAATAACTCGGTGGCACTAACAGGCGACTGCGACATAACGTGGTCCTCTATTTTGTCTCAAGGCAAGCAACCCTCGACGAGGGGCCGACCTTATTTCTATTTATTTTGATCACTAGCATCATGCCCCACAAAATGGGTATCATGCAACAGCGCCGTGTGTTTTATCCCGGCGTCGGCCACTGGTGCACCCAGACACCAGAGCTTTAACGCCAAAGGACAACGCTGTGAATGAACTACACGCGCTAAAAAATAAAATCGCAGTCGTCGGAGTCGGCAATACCGCCTACGGCGACTTCCCGTTAATCAGTGACTATGGCCTGGGCGCACAGGCGTTTAAATCTGCAATCTCAGATTGTGGACTCGCCAAAGACGAAATCGACGGCCTGCTAGTGTGTCGCGTGCCGTCCTATGCCCGAATGGGTGAAGTGCTTGGCCTGAACCCACGCTGGACCATGACCCTGCCCGGACACGGCCGTATGTCAGGCATGTCGATCATCGAAGCCATGTTGGCGCTTGAAACCGGTGCCGCAAAATACGTCGCCTTGATCTATACCAACATCGGTCGCTCGCGCCGCGTTAACTATGGTGGGGAAGACGCCTCAAGCTTCTGGAACCCCTGGGGGTTTACATCGCCCGGTGCCGCACACGCCATGATGTTTCGGATGCATATGGCCAAATACGGCACGACCACACGCCAGCTCTCTGAAGTGTCGGTCGCTTTTCGCAAGCACGCGTTGCTCAATCCGACAGCCGTGATGAAAAAGCCAATGACCTCTGACGATCACGCAAGCGCCAGACGCATCACAGAGCCTTTAGGTCTGCTTGATTACTGCCTGATTAACGACGGGGCCGTATGCATGATCCTAACGACAGCGGATCGCGCGAAAGACTTAGCAAAGCCACCCGTACTAATCTCCGGTGTCGGTGCGCGCGACGCCTTTGAACGCAGCGCGATTTCAAATTTTGATCAAGATTTTTGGTACAAAGAAATTAAAGACGCAGGTACTCAAGCCTTCGAAATGGCTGGCGTCACCCACGACGATGTCGATGCCTTGATGTGTTACGACAACTTTAGCCCGACAGTCCTGTTTAGCCTCGAAGGCTTGGGCTATTGCGCGCAGGGTGAATCCGGAGCCTACGTCGAAGGCGGCACCCTACAACTCGGTAACAAACTACCCACCAATACCGACGGCGGTCATCTTTCAAATTCATACATGCAGGGTTGGGGCTTAAACGTCGAAGCCGTGCGCCAAATACGCGGCGAATGCGGTGCACGACAAGTGGCAGATTGCAACGTTGTGCAATACATCGCCTCAACCCCTTGCACCCGTTCAATCATTTACACAAAGGGCTAAATCATGACGACTCATACCTATGACAAGCCACTACCCATCATTGACGAACTGACAAAACCCTTTTGGGATCACGCTCTTGAACACCGCCTGTCGGTTCAAGCCTGTACCCACTGCCGGCACCTACAGTTTCCACCCAGCCCCGTATGCCCCAAATGCCTGTCAGACGAACAAGAGTGGCTCGTCGTCAGCGGCCAGGCCACCCTCTTATCCTGGGTCAAATTTCACCGCGCCTATTGGGATGGCTTCATGCAAGACATCCCCTACGACGCCTGCCTGGTACAACTAAAAGAGGGCCCGATCATGGTGAGCAACTTTAGCGGCCCCACCCCCAACAACGTTCACGTCGGCATGCCACTAAAAGTCACCTTCGAACACGTCACCCCAGAAGTCGCCCTCAGCCGCTTCACCCCAGCCTAAAACAACCGAGGCAATCCGCAACCTCAAGCACTTTGAACGATCCGAAGCCGCGTATTTTTTGCTCAGCCAAAAAATCACCGGTTCGGGGCGGTCAAAGTGCGGGCGCAAGCGAACCAACCTAAGCAATCCCCAACCCCCAGCACTTTGATCAACCCGAAGCCGCGTATTTTTTGCTCAGCCAAAAAATCACCGGTTCGGGGCGGTCAAAGTGCGGGCGCAAGCAGAATACTTAAGCCGCCCGACTCCCCGCCACCCCAGCCGCCGCCTCAAACTCACTCAGCAACCGCGCACGAACAACCTGAGCCCGCACCAACGCAGCCTCTTTTACATGCCCATACCCCCGAATCTCTTCAGGGACACCAGCCACTTCAACGGCCTTTTCAAGAGATCCCCGCGAAAGCTTACCGAGCATTGCCAACACCGTCTCACGATACTCAACAATTAAAGCCCGCTCAGCACGCCTCTCAGCCGTATACCCAAACACATCCATCCAAGTACCACGCAACCCTTTGAGCTTTGCTAACAGCCTGAACACCACTAACATCCGAGGCCCAAACTTAGCTTTCATCAGATGTCCCTTGCCATCGCGCTTAGCAAACAGCGGTGGCGCCAAATGAAAGTGCACAGACCAGTCCCCTTCAAACTGCTCATCTAGACCGCGCAAAAACTCGCCATCGGTATAGAGCCGCGCAACCTCGTACTCATCTTTATAAGCCATCAACTTAAAGAGATAGCGCGCAACCACCAGCGCCAGGCGCTGCGTGCCGCAAGCCTGCATTTCAGCGTCCGACACCGCATTCACAAAGGACAAATACTCTGCAGCATAGGCCTCGTTTTGATACTCACGCAAAAAAGCCGCCCGATGTTCGCGCACTTGTTCAAACTCAGTCCCAGCGCGTTTAAACTCAACAACAGTCGCACCGTGCGGGGTAATAGGGGCCACCTCGTGCCCTGCCCCAAGCAAACGAGCGATCAACTGCGGTTCATGCGCAGCGCGACGCCCCCAATTGAATGCTTCGAGATTCTTTTTAACCTGCACAGCATTGAGAACAATCGCTTGCTCAAGTGAGCGATGATGCAAAGGGATCCAGCCTTGCTGATAGGCAAACCCCATCAAGAGCGGGTTTGCGTACACCGCATCACCTAACAATTTAACTGCGATCTCAGAAGCATCCACACTTTGAATGCGACCTTCACCGCACGCTTGCTCAAGCTCTTGCCTCAATTCGCGCGCGGCGAGTGTCCAATTAGGGTTGCCAATAAAAGCCGCGGTTGGAGCAACATCGGCGTTTAGCAACATGCGAGTGTGCGCCGGACGCATCCGTGTCACCGCCTCAACGCTTGAACCCACCACCAAATCAGCACCCAGGACCAAATCGGCCTGACCCATCGCAATACGCGTATTCAAAATATCTGCAGCAGTCGGCGCAATGATCGCGTGCGAAAACACGGCCCCACCCTTCTGCGCCAAGCCCGCCATATCAAGTACCGATCCGGCTTTCCCCTCGAGATGAGCAGCCATCCCAAGTAACTGACCAATCGTCACGACACCCGTACCGCCGACCCCCGCAACAAAAATACCGTATGAGCCAGTCAGTTCAAGCTGCTCAGGGTCTGGCAAGGCATATGCCTCAGGCTCGCTCACCTCGATCAGTTTTGGTCGACGTAATTGCCCACCCTCGACGGTCACCAGGCTGGGACAAAAACCCTTCAGACAAGAAAAATCTTTGTTGCAGCTTGATTGATTAATCACACGCTTGCGTCCCAACTCTGTTTCAAGCGGTTCGATGGACAAGCAGTTTGATTGTGTCGAACAATCGCCACAGCCTTCGCAGACTCGCTGATTAATGACCACGCGACGCGCAGGATCAGGGTAAGCGCCGCGCTTACGACGACGGCGCTTTTCGGTGGCACACGTTTGATCGTAGATCAGGGCAGTCACCCCAACGACTTCGCGCAATTCTTTTTGGATACGATCAAGTTCATCGCGATGCACGACCGGCACACCGTCAGGCAGACCCGTCATCTGCGCATATTTTTCAGGCTCGTCAGTCACGACCACGACTCTGCCCACACCTTCAGCTAGCACCTGAGCCGCCATCATCGGGACGGTGATCTGACCATCGACTGGCTGACCACCCGTCATCGCGACAGCATCGTTAAATAAAATCTTATAGGTGATGTTGACGTTTGCGGTCACGGCAGCACGGATTGCCAACAAACCTGAATGAAAATACGTGCCATCACCCAAGTTTACAAACACATGGTTTTCATTTGTAAACGGAGCCTGTCCGATCCAGGGTGCGCCTTCGCCCCCCATCTGCGTAAAGACATGTGTGCTGCGATCCATCCACAAAGCCATGTAGTGACAGCCAATCCCCGCCATGGCACGCGAACCCTCTGGAACACGCGTCGAGGTGTTGTGCGGACACCCCGAGCAAAACCAAGGCTTTCGTTCAGCGACCACCCGCGGGCGCGCCAACTCAAGCTCACGTGCCGCGATAAATGCTAAGCGCGCTTCAATCTGTGTGCGAACCTGCGCGGGCAACTCAAGGCGTAGCAAGCGCGTCGCAATTGCACGCGCCACCATTGACGGAGAAAATTCGTAATGTGCAGGCAGCAACCACGGGCTTTGAGGTACCGCCCATTCACCGCCATCCTTATCGTCAAATTTGCCGACCACGCGCGGTATTTTTTTACCACGCCCAATCCAACCAAAGAGCTCTTCTTTCACCTGATACTCAAGCATCTGCCGCTTCTCTTCGACGACCAGGATCTCATCAAGATTTTCTGCAAAGCTGAGCAAACCAGTCGACTCAAGTGGCCAAACCATGCCAACTTTAAAGAGTCGCACGCCGATTTGTTGACACACCTCTGGCGTCAAGCCCAGATCAAGCAAGGCCTGCGTCGTATCTAAATACGCCTTTCCTGAGGTGATGATGCCAAAGCGTGCCTGCGCATCCGGGACTGACCACAGCTGACGATTCAAACCGTTTGCACGCGCGAACGCTAGCGCGGCATACAGTTTTTGGTCAAGCAGACGTGCCTCTTGTGCAAGCGGCGTGTCGCCTAGGCGGATATTCAACCCGCCAGCTGGCAGAGCAAAATCTTGCGGGATATTGACCTGAACGCGCTCAGGATCCACATCAACTGTCGCCGAAACTTCGACAATATCGGTGATGCATTTCATCCCCACCCACAGACCCGCATACCGACTCATTGCCCAGCCCAGCACCCCATAGTCAAGAATCTCTTGCACGCTAGACGGAAACAAAACGGGGATACCGCAGGCCTTCAAAATATGATCGCTTTGATGAGGCAAGGTCGACGACTTTGCCGAATGATCATCGCCTGCGACAACCAACACACCGCCTCGCGGTGAGGTGCCAGCGGCGTTAGCATGCTTGAACACATCTCCGCAACGGTCAACGCCCGGACCCTTGCCATACCAAAGCCCAAAGACGCCATCATATTTGGCACCTTCAAACATATTGACCTGCTGCGACCCCCACACAGAGGTCGCGGCCAAATCTTCATTCACACCTGGCTGGAACACCACGTGATGTTGTTTCAGCCGCTCGGCGGCCTTCCAGAGGTTTTGATCCAGGCCGCCCAGCGGCGACCCACGATAGCCAGAAATAAACCCTGCGGTATTGAACCCGTCGCGCTGATCGCGAACACGTTGGTTCATCGGTAAGCGCACTAGAGCATGCACGCCACTGAGCCACGCGCGACCTGAGGCAAGATCGTATTTGTCGTCTAACTTAACGGCATTTAAGGCCTGCAACTGCTGATCTGAAAACGGCGCATTCATGTGTCTCGACTCCTTGTGAGTAGTGTGGCCCGTTGCGATTGACGTCGATCGCTCTTGTGAAGAAACTTAGTCAACCTCGGGGCGAGTGTATAAGGCTTGGGGCTACGTCTTGTTCAAGTGACGCTAGCTCTGTTTTAACCCCGTCTGCGCGCTGCGGCAAGTCCTGTCTGACACAGGCATAATGCAACGCTAGTGCCCTCGCGCCAAAGAGCGCTGATGTGACAGAAGAGAAATGATGAAAATCGCCCCTCGCTTAGTAGCGTGGCAACGCAAGCACGGTCGCCACGGCCTGCCTTGGCAAAACACGCGCGACCCCTATCGGGTGTGGCTCTCTGAGATCATGTTGCAACAGACTCAGGTCGCCGCTGTGCTCGATTATTACCAGCGATTTTTAAGCAAATTTCCAACGGTCAAGGCGTTAGCCCAAGCCCCCGCCGACCAAGTGATGGCGCAGTGGGCGGGCTTGGGGTATTACGCCCGTGCCCGTAATCTGCACGCCTGTGCCAAACAGGTCATGGGCACCTGGCAAGGAAAATTTCCACCCGACGCGGCCGGACTGGCCACCCTGCCCGGCATCGGCCCGTCGACTGCGGCTGCGATCGCTGCCTTTTGCTATGGAGAGCGCGCAGCGATACTCGACGGCAACGTTAAACGTGTTTTAGCGCGACTATTTGCGATAGAAGGTGATCCAACTAGCCGGCCGATTGAATTGCAACTATGGTCACAAGCACGTGACCTCGTCCCGTCGGCACGCACCTGTGCACAAGACCCTGATGCCATGTCGGCCTACACCCAAGGCCTGATGGATCTTGGCGCAACGGTCTGCACCCGCAGCCGTCCTCAATGCCAAGTCTGCCCTTTTAAAAAAGACTGCCTGGCTTTTCAGCAAGGGCGATGCGACGAACTACCTTGGCCACGTGCTCGCAAAGTATTACCTGAGCGCAGCACCGCGATGCTGATTGCCCATCAAGCAGGCCATATCCTACTCATGCAGCGTCCAACAACAGGCATTTGGGGGGGGCTCTGGAGCCTACCCGAGTGTGATTACGAACTCGAGCCGACCATGGCGTGTCAGCAACTTGGGCTAGCGGCTAAAAAAACTGAGGCGCTGGCTGAGTTTTTACACGTTTTTACGCATTATCGACTGAACATTCGCCCTCATCTCGTACACGTTGAACAAAGCGATCGCACACGCGCCGAAAAAGCCGACCTCTTGCCTAAGGGCGGTGAATGGGTCTCGATCAAAACCCTTCACGAGCGCGGATTACCCGCGCCCGTGCGCAAATTATTAGACGGGTTGATCGCGGCACAAGTGCTTGCTTAGCGCTAGGGCTGAGGCGGACGGTATTTGCTAATACTCATCAAGATGCCGCACGCGATCCCGATCATCAGTAAAGCAGTACCGCCGTAACTCAAAAATGGCAAAGGCACGCCTACGACCGGCAGAATGCCTGTCACCATCCCCACATTCACAAATACATAAATAAACAGCACCATGGTGAGCGCCCCTGCGAGCAAGCGCTCGCCGTACTGAGGGGCATTAATCGAAATCGCCAATCCTCTAAAAAGCAAGAGTAAGTACAGCACCAGCAATGTCACCCCGCCGTACAAACCAAACTCTTCAGCAAACACAGCAAAGATAAAGTCAGTTGTGCGCTCAGGAATAAAGTCTAAGTGGGTTTGGGTGCCGTTCATATAGCCTTTACCGTATACGCCGCCAGACCCGACCGCAATCATCGATTGGATGGTATGAAACCCCTTGCCTAGCGGATCGGTACTCGGGTCAAGCAGCGTACAAATTCGATGCTTTTGATAGTCGTGCAAGACCACCCAATCAAAATCATCGTCGCATAACTGCTCTTGGTTGACATACACCGTACCGATGCCAATCGCGCCAATTAACATCACCGGGATCAACAACTTGAAAGATATCCCAGCAAAATAAATCACAAAAAAACCTGCGCCAAAGACAAGTATGGCAGTGCCCAAATCGGGTTGTTTCACGATCAGCAAAAAGGGCACCAACAACAACACGCTTGCAACGCACAAATCTAAAAATTTCATCGGTCCTTCGCGACTATGAAAATACCAAGCCAGCATCAACGGCACGGCAATTTTCATCATTTCAGAGGGTTGGATTCGTGTGATGCCCAAATTTAACCAGCGCGTCGCCCCTTTGCTGGTTTCACCCACAAACATCACAGCTAAAAGCAAAATGACACCTAGCGCATAAAACGGCACCGCAAGTTTTAAAATCAAATGCGGTGGCGTCACTGCGACAATCCACATCGCAACAAACGCAACGTAAAAATTACGCGCCTGATCAGCAAAACGCGCATCGGTGCCGCCTACGGCAGAATGCATCACCACCATCCCGACCGCAGCAAGCAACAACAAAATCAGCATTAACGGCCAATCGATCGAAGTGAGGCAGCGAAATACGATTCTAAAAATAATTTTCATGGTGCCGGCCTCGCTGCAAGTGTCGCCCGAGAAGCCTCAGGCACAACTGACTCCGTACGTCGGGTAGGTGTCGTGCCGCTCGGTACGGGTTTGGCCTTTGGTTCACGCAACAGCCAGGCATCGAAGACCTTGCGCACGATGGGGGCAGCAACGCTCCCTCCCCAGCCTGCGTTCTCAACGATCACC
>CAIZGG010000150.1 GCA_903932425.1 uncultured beta proteobacterium
AGCGAGTTAAGAAATCTAAATCGCTTTCTCGATACTGCATCACAAAGCTGCGTCGCGTAATGGGTGCGCCTAATTGCAATGCATAGTCTTGGTCAAGCTCAAGCCCTTGCCGATCAAACACCTGCTTCAAAAGATCCGATAGTGCCAAGCCATCAGCCGAATCAAGATAAGCCTGGTTAAGTATCGTCTGCCTGAGCTTTGACAAGCGAGGTTCAAGTCGCAGCCGATACAACGCTTTACCTTCAGCGATGTCAGCGACCATTTCAGTAGCTGTCACAATGCCATGAACAACCCGAACCGAACCGCCCCAGGGCCGCATCTTCAGCGCCGCAGGCGTGCCCACAAACTCAGTAAGGTCCAAATTAAAATGAGGAGATGCTAAATCGATATCGAAATGATAGGTGCCCCCCAGACGCTCAAACCCATCAATCGCCACAACCTGAAATTCGGTCTGCTGCGAAGTAACGGGATGAAATGCATACCAGCCAAGTGTTGATTCGGCCATGACCTATCCCATATGAATTTGCTTGCTTTGAAATTTAACCAACTCTTCGGCGCTCACAACCGTCACAGCCCCGTGTACCTCTACCAAGCTTGGGCTTTCAAGGCGAAGGTGGCCGGCGCTAGTCTGATCCAGTTCGTCCACTCGCTTGATGCTGCGCCTGGCGTGCATAAAGAGCGTACCGACACGCGCCGAAAGAAACTCAATCGCATCATCGACTCGATCGACTAAACGCTTGAGCACTCCGACATTAATATCGACTCGCTCAGCCTGCACATCAATCTTTTGACTTAACAGCGTAAGGGAAGGAAAGCGCATCTCGATCGGCGTAGAGGCCTCAAGCAACAGTGGCTGCTCATTTTCAAAGCGTGTGATCACTGACAGAATTGTGGCGCTCTGATCATCGGCGACCATACAAAGGACGACATCACCGAGGCTAGGAGTGACCAAGCAACTCGCAGCAACCTGGCTCACCACACCGCACTTAATGCGCAATGGATTGATGCCAATAATCGTCGAACGCAGTAGCGTCACAGCAGACTCGGGAGCCGCCAAATATTGAAGTTCTGTCAGGTCCATGTCGATTTACACCTATCGCATCGTCAAATTTTAGTTGGTTGGGCATCCTATACTAGGCTGTCTCGAGCACAAACTCCGCATACGATTCGTTCGCCGCCGCGAAAACAGCGCGCGCAGATGAATCTATTTTTAAGTCTTTCTGTTCAGTCCGGTCTAATTTGGCTGCGCGCATCGAAGCGCCTCGAAAATCAGCGCCCGTTAAGTTGGCGCCAATCATATCGGCCTCGTCTAGTTTTGCATTCTTTAACGAGGCGTCACACAGATCAGACAAATGCCATACAGTTCTAGAGGCCTGCACGCCTTGCATTGAAGTGCGATTCAGCTTCGTGCGCACAAGGCGAGCGCGATTTAAAATAGCAGCGTCCAATACAGCGTCAGCCATTTTCACTCGCAAAAATGCAGCCAAGGTCAGGTTACATTCACGCATCTCGCAGCCTGTCAGGTTCGCATCGATAAAATTTGCGCTACTAAAATTTGCTCGACTGAGCCGAGCCTTCGCAAAACTCGTACCTCCGCATTGCGCTTGAGGCATCTGAACCTCTTCAAGATTGACCCCACTCAAATTTGACGAAGTCAAGACGATGCGAGGCCCTTTGACTTTAGTAAATATACAGCTACGCAGGTCAAGCTTAAACAACGAGGTCTGTTCAAGCAAAGCATTGGTGAAGTCCGTCCCCTCGTGGGTACACATCACCATCGCTGCTGTATTTAAATTGCTCCCAACCAACTTTGTATCGACAAATGTTGTTTGTACAAACTGAGCTTCGATCCACTTCGCATTTGACGCGTCAAACTGCTTCAAGGCGCTCTGTGCAAACGTTAGTCTTCGACCTACAGCACCAACCGCCGAGCAATGATTTAGGGAAGTTTTGAAAAATTTGGCCTGCGCTAATGTTGATTGATCGAAGCTGACATCAACAAATTTTGTATCTGAGAACACTGCACCAGTCAGATTGGCAGCATTAAACTTGACACTCGTTACTTCAGCCTCAGCAAGCATCAGCCCAGAAAAATCTTCACCACTACAATCTGCATCGCGCAGACGCAGGCCGACAACGGGCCGCCCTAGCTCTTTAACTCGGCGCAGTGTGGCAGCCACCGCAGGGCCTTCAAGCCAATCTAACAAAATCGAGCTCCGAGATTTCGCCGCCAGGTAATGCGCCAAACGCCAATACCTCGGGTTCACCCTCCAGACGAATAAAATAACTGTGTTCGGGTGTGATCTTGTTTTGTAAGCCCCAGGCATTAAACGCAACACCCTCGGTCTCAAACTTTAGCCCGCGTAACTCATACTCATTTACCGATTTGTCTGGCAAGCGGCCGCTTAAGCCTACCGCATGAAACGTAATATCAGCCCCTGTGCCCGATACGCCAGCAATAAAGCCTTGTAACACCTCGGTTGTATGAGGACGCAACTCAAGCCAAACACCCAAACGCTCTTCGGCGTACACCGAGAGCCGCAAGGGCAATGTTGACTTGGCCGGGGCGTGCGCCCTTGCGACAGCACGAGCAACCCACTTATCGGCCGGCCCCACCACCATCCAGTCACCCAACACCGCGGTACCAAACAATTCGGCAGGAGCCTCAGCCGGCGGCGCACCTTGTAGCAACACCACACCGTCGATCTGCCGATTTAACAAACTTTGCAACAGCAAGCGAAACAACGCCAAGGCGCGTCGATTTTCAGGCTGTGCGTACACGGCATGCGTGGTCACAAGCAAGATGACCGCAGCCTGCGCCTCAGCCGCCTCTTTGGCCGATGCAAGCCACGCCTGCTTTTCTTTTTCAGGCCAATGCTGCCCCTTCACGTTAAGGCCGTATTGTCGAGCCGCGCCTGCAATGAGCTGAGCAGCAGGATCAACCCCCTCACCCCACGCAATTACCCACGCGCACTTGTCTGCCATATCTCGTCCTTAAGAAAAAGTCGCAACGAATTCACCGGCAGCATCAACATCCAATTTCGCCGTTGTGGGATTGGTATTTTTTGCCATGCTCTCGAGCAAGCTATTTGAGAGCAAAGGCAAGACCGTACCTTTCAGGATAAAGTCGATGTTTCGCGCGCCGGTTTCAACTTCGGTACAACGCGCTGTGATGGCGTCGCGCGCGGGCGTTGTAATTTCAAGCGCAATCTTGTTGTTTGCAGCCATACGATTGATGACCTTTTTGAGCTTAAGGTCAACAATGCCGCGCAACGCATCTTTGGGTAAGGTGTAGAAAGGGATCACCGTCATACGCGCCAACAACGCGGGCTTAAAGTGATTGGACAAGATGGGACGCACTGCCGACATCACCACTGAGGGGTCGGGTCGCTCGTCGCCAGAGCACAGCTCAGTGATGACATCCAGGGCTAGGTTTGATGTCAAAAATACAACCGTGTTTCTGAAGTTGATTTCACGCCCTTCACCGTCAGACAGAATCCCTTTGTCAAACACCTGATAAAACAAATTGACGACATCGAGATGCGCCTTTTCAACCTCATCAAGCAGCACAACGGTATAGGGACGTTGACGTACCGCCTCGGTGAGCACACCGCCCTCGCCATACCCAACATAGCCTGGAGGCGAACCCACTAAGCGACTCACCGTGTGCTTCTCTTGGAATTCACTCATATTGATGGTGACAATCGACTGCTCGCCACCAAACATCATGTCCGCCACCGACAACGCTGTTTCGGTTTTACCGGTACCCGAGGGGCCTGCCAGCAAAAACACACCCATTGGTTGGTCTGGGTCACGCAGGCCTGAACTCGCCGATTTCAACACCTCAGAGATCGCCGCAATCGCGTGGCCTTGGCCCTTAATTCTGGCCTCTAAAGATTGCTCGAGTGCCAAAGCACTCGCAGCGTGGTCACGCATCATTTTGCCTAATGGCACGCCGGTACGATCTGACACAACCTTGGCGATGGTATCGGGCGCCACTTCGATAAAGACGAGCTTTTCTTTGCTTTGAAGTTCGGCGAGTACGGCTTCTGCTTTGCGAATTTCTTGCTCGACTTGATCAAGCGTGCGTGGCGCTGCAGTTTGCCCAGCCGCTTCGGGTGTAGCACTTGCCGGGCTAGCACCCTCAGAGGTGCTCGCGGTTGCTGCACCCGCGTCAGCTGTGGTCGCGGCGGGCACTGGAGTCACACCCGCTTCAGCAGCAGAAACCTGTGCTTGACCCTTTTTCAACTGCGCGCGCTCTTGGCGCAAACTCACCACGGAACGCGCCGCTTGCAGCTCTTGGTCAAAGCGGGCCTGTAGACCTGCCAGGGTTTCGGTGATGCTCGCCTGTTCTGTAGCAATCGCTGCTAAGCGTTCAAGATTAACACCGACGCCGTTATCTTGGTCACGTAATAAACCAAGCTTTTCGCGCTCGAGCATTTGCAACTTGCGCTCGCGGTCTTCAATAAAATCTGGCTTTGATGACAGGTTCACTTTGATGCGCGCGCAAGCAGTATCGAACAGATCGATGGCTTTGTCGGGTAGCTGTCGGCCCGTAATGTAACGATGCGATAACTCTGCTGCAGCATGCAAAGCATCGTCACGAACAATCACTTGATGCACTTCTTCATAGCGCGATTTCAAGCCGCGCAAAATCTGCACAGTCATCTCTACCGAAGGCTCGTCGAGTTTAACTAGTTCAAAACGACGCGCCAGAGCAGGATCTTTCTCAAAATATTTTTTGTACTCGCTCCAGGTGGTTGCGGCAATCGTACGCAACTCACCGCGTGCCAGCGCAGGCTTCAAAAGATTTGCCGCATCGTTGGTGCCCGCTGAGCCACCGGCGCCAATCAGCGTGTGTGCCTCATCAATAAACAATAAGATCGGTTTGGTCGAGGCTTTGATTTCGTTGATGACGCCTCGTAAGCGATTTTCAAACTCACCTTTAACGCCTGCACCTGCCTCGAGTGCCCCCATATCCAAACCTAAAATTGTGACGTCTTTCAGAATATCAGGGACATCGCCTTCGATCACGCGTACGGCCAAGCCTTCAATGACAGCCGTTTTACCGACACCAGGATCACCCACACAAATGGGATTATTTTTGCGACGACGCGCCAGAATATCAACCATCTGACGGATTTCAGGGTCACGCCCAAAGACGGGATCAATCTTGCCAGCTCGAGCCTTGGCAGTAAAGTCTTCGCAAAATCTTTGTAAAGCGCTACCTGCCTTGTCGCCTTGCGCTGCGGCGCCTGCGCCAGAGCCCGTCTCGTTACCCATTGGGCCTGACTCGCCAGCTTCGCGCGACGTTGCAGCCACTTGCCCCAGAAGCCCCATGACTTTTTCTTTGTTCAACCCGTCAAGTAACTTGGTGTACGAGTCGATCCCGTAAAAAGACAAGCGGGAAACAAAGGCGGCAAATAACGCCCCTGAGCGGATACGATTTTCAAATAATTCAACCGAAGCAATCAACCAACCATCGGCGAATAACTCTGGCAAGAGCGGTGAAAACTGAGGTTTACCGCCGTTGCCAGTTTTAAAGGACTCGATGGTTTGCTCCAAAGCCCGCATCACACGTCCCGGATCAATGCCAGCTTGTTTAAGAATAAGCTGAACGTCACCCATCGGATCTTCAAGCAGACGAGCCATCAGATGCTCTACCGTGATCTCATAGTGCGTGCGGCTCAAACAAGTACCGGCAGCATTTTCGAGTGCACCACGACAACTCGTATTCAGCCTGCTGACTAGCGGTGCGAATTCAACTACCTGCATTGCTCTCTCCTTTAATACAACTCGATAACCAGTCGATGCTTTACTGCTCGTCTGGATTAATTAACAAAATATGAAAAACTACCTGTTTGACGTGCACGCCCGAGTGACGCTCCAAGCCCTAATTTTGCTCGTCCAAGCGGTTGAGGGGTTGGTAGGCGCTCAACCTTAAAACGAATACGTAAATTATCTAGTGCAAATAGTTGCAACGATTGGGTCAATAGTGGATAGAGTTTTCCACCCGGCACCACAGCTTCAATGTCAGCAACTGCCTGATCTCGCAACACAATGGATACATTGTTTCTGCGATCAATCAAGGTATCTCCCAACACCGCTTGGGTACCCAACTGATGCGAGGCACGCCCCAGGCATAACCGAGCTGCCACGGGAACCCGCATGCGGGTGGGTGCACACGGATACACTTTAGTCGCGCCAGAACGAACAATACAATTGACGAGAGCTTGGAGACCACTTGACGAGCGATGAACGGTCGACAACAAGGGCGCGAGATGTATGATGCGCGGCCATTGATCGAAACGCTTACGAGTCGCTTGACCCACCAACCCGACCCAACTTGTCTGACGGGTCTGCTGACGCTCAGTCAAGCCTTGCTGTAACCCAGTCAAATTGCGGTGCCGAGTCCATGCTTTAATCAATAACGGATACGCGGCATAGTGAAACATGTCTAACAAACCACGCGCGCTGGTTCGCCCTTGCTGGCTCGCTTGCATCAAGCCTTCAGTGTAGAAGTATGGCAACGGTGAGGTCACACCATACAGGCCAAAAAAGCCAGCTTCGACTTGAATTTTTCCGTCGGCGCGCTTCTCAATGCTAGCGATGTCGTGTTCTGGAAATGCTAAAGACAATGTGGGTCGAACTCTAAGCACAGCGGCCAAACGTGCCTCCCACTCGGCCGGCGAGACCTCAAGACCTTGTGCGAGCGATTCTTGTTGCAGCGCATGCGACAGCAAGCGCGCCATCTGAAAAAAATCCAGCTGCGCGTAATTTTTACTAAAAAATGCGACTACAGCATCAAGTCCGGTGCCAGCAATGTGGGCCATTCGAACTGCTCTCCGCTTACAGGGTCTGCCACTACCAGTGTGACAAACGAATTTAATCCAACGAGCCCAGCAAAAAATGGTGATAGCAACTCACCGAACAGCATAAGATCACCAGCGCTTGCATAGTAGTCAAGCCTAAGTTTGAGACGAACAACATAACCACGCAAAAGACTGCCGCGAACAAGGCGAGAGTCGCTGGTCAGGGTGACCTCTTCGATTCCGGCAATACGGCGCCGCGCCGCTGTCAGTCGCCCTGGGTCACCGCCGCCCTCGGGCAAATAAACTGACAATAATTCTTTGAGGGTTTCGATTTCAGCAAAGGCCTGCAAATTTAGTCGCGCATGAGCTACGACTTTCCACATGGCGTCAACCCCAAGTGCTGGCAACGACCAACCAGTTGGCAGCGTCACATTTGTTACCGTGACTTTTTCGGGTGATTCGGTGGTGCGTAAAGAGATATCGCCAAGTCGCAGACTTTCTGGCAAGCGGCCGTTGGTACACCTCATTTTGATTGATAGGGTTTCGCGCCTCGCCAAGTCGAGCTGCTTATTAAACGGCAATCGAATGTGTTGTTCAAACGCGCTTCGCTTAACGCTATCACTGGCAATGACTTGGTACTTCAACGCATCATCTTCAACCAAAAGATCGGTCGTCGGCATGTAATGTTTTTCTTCAGATTGACCCTGCACGCGACCAGTCACCGTCAGAACATCATGTACGACTGCCCGCCCGGGGTCGTAACCCATCGGCTCAAGCCTATAACTTTCTTTTAGATGCGTCACCTCAATCGGGTTTGCAAAGGCTTCAAACAAATTGACAGCCGGTACCGCATTGAGTGTGAAATGCGACAAGGTTGGCTTAGGCAACTTTGCCGTGGGTAGTTCCAACTCGAATTCGATAGTAAATTCTCTGCCGCTGCCGCGAGTGGTCCAGTCTTCAAAGCCTTGGATTTGAATAAAGAACGCGCGCTCTGGAAATGCTAAGACTTCACGAATCCATTGCAGATGCGGCGCGATCGATCGATTTGTTGCGAACAGATGTTTCGAGGCATCTAAACCGCTAAACGTTAATGCCAGTGGCTGCTGGTCGCCTGTTTGCCCCGCGCCCTGGACAGTGACTTGTCTGAGTCGCTGCCTGAACGCCATTACGAGCGCAGTCGCCTCTGGGTAAGGCCCAGACAAGTAAAGTGCGAGAGACTGCCCAGACCACTGATTCAGAGGCTGCCCCAACATCTCAAGCTCAAACGTGAGGCTAGAACGATGTCTGCTCAACGCCTGCAGGTTAACCGCTGTTAACTTGATCGGCTGTATCGCCAGCGGCCAAGATGTTGAAAACTGACAGGCCGTCTCTTGCACGGGCAACGACGCGAAGGGCGTGTTGGCCTTAACGTCATAACCATCAGGCAATTTTCCGCTTGCATTGAGTGCGAGCACGACAGCTGCAGGCAATGGGTTGACGAGATCGGGGCCAACTAAAGAGACGACATCACCAATAAACTCGGGCAACTCGTCGTCCATCTTTTGACGAACCATTGCCGTTAAAAAAGCAAAGCCTTGTAACAAACGCTCGACATCCGGGTCACCGCTGCCGCCTGATAAATACGAGGCAATCGTCGGATTTTCGGTAGCGAACTCTTGCCCTAAGCTATGTAATCTTGCCAACTCGGCGGCATAGATCTGATCAAAGGCCATGCGCAAGTTCCACGCGGACCTGCCCAGCAGAGTCGATCCGCAAAAACATTGAGAACTCTTTTGTCACTTCTGTTGAGCCGACGCTAAGATCAATCTGCCCCGTCAGAACAAACTTCAGCGTGATAACTTCACGCTCTTCAACGACCTGTTGAATCGTTGGATTCAACAGTCGCTTTTCGTAACGGTCGATCTGAATAAGAATTTCGCGCTGTATGTCGCTGACATAGCCGACAGCAAATGAACCAGCAATGTTTGACATGTCTGGTAGCCCGTATTCCGCATCAACCGGCACTGAGCCCCGGCGCACATTGAGCAGCCGAGAGAGATAGCGTTGAATGGATGCCTTAACCAAGTCTTCAGGAGTACGCCGATCGTTTAGATTGGGTAACTCCTGTCGACTCAGCCTTTCAAGCAGTCGTTCTTTAACCACTCAAGTATCCCGATCAGTCACAGACTTAGGTTTTTGGAGCATTCCATGAGTCTTGCGCCTCGATGCCATCAGGCGTCCAGGTATCGATGATGGTCTCGTAGGTAAAGGCAATATCTTCCATGTGACCCATTGTTCTTTGCAGCGGGTCTAAACAGTTTGGCACCCAAGTACGGATGTGTGTGATGATGGCGTTTTTGAGCTCAGTCG
>CAIZGG010000151.1 GCA_903932425.1 uncultured beta proteobacterium
AAGTGGCGGGCGTTAATCGCGTCTTAACGATGGATCTTCACGCCGATCAAATTCAAGGTTTTTTTGATATCCCAGTTGACAATATTTATGCTGGGCCAATTTTGCTGGGTGATATCTGGCGTCGCAATCTGTCAAATCTGGTGGTGGTTTCGCCTGACATTGGTGGCGTCGTCCGAGCACGTGCTTTGGCAAAACAGCTTGAAGCGGATTTGGCCATTATCGATAAGCGCCGGCCTAAAGCCAATGTCTCTGAAGTGATGAATATCATCGGCGAAGTCGATGGCCGCACGTGTTTAATTATGGATGACATGGTTGATACTGCTGGCACCCTTTGTAAGGCTGCGCAGGCTCTCAAAGAACGCGGGGCTGGTGGGGTGTACGCCTATTGCACCCATGCGGTCTTGTCGGGCGGCGCAATCGAACGAATTCAAGATTCAGAACTGACCGAACTTGTAGTTACCGATACCATCCCGCTGTCTGAGCAAGCGCGTGCCTGTAGCAAAATCCGCCAGCTTTCATGTGCGGCGTTGCTTGGCGAAACCATCTTACGTATCTCAAACGCCGAATCAGTCAGTTCGCTGTTTGTTGATTAAGCTCAAACCCTGAATTTGCAGGCTCGTTGTCTGTTGCCTAAGCCCAAACATCGAATCTGTTAGTTCATTTCTTTGACTAAATTCAATCCAGCGCAGGCTGGATTAAAAAATTTGCAGGCCACTGGTCGCGGTGGTGTGCAAAATCGCTGTTCGATGTCGAGCAGTGTTTTAACCGGGTGTTTTCACCCAACTTGGAGTTTTTCATGCAATTTAATGCAACCTTACGAAGCGTACAGGGATCGAGTGCGAGCCGCCGCCTGCGCCGTGCGAGCCGCGTTCCAGCCATCGTTTACGGTGGTAAAGAGCAGCCCGCTAACATCGAACTCGATCACAACGAAATTTTTCATGCCTTGCGCAAAGAATTATTTCATTCATCTATTCTTGATATGCAGCTTGATGGCAAAAGCCAGCAAGTGTTGTTGCGTTCAGTGCAGTGGCATCCCTACAAGCAAATCGTGATGCACGTTGACTTTCAACGCGTTGACGCTAGCCAAAAACTGCATACTAAAGTGCCTTTGCACTTCACTAATGCCGAGGTTTCGCCAGCCGTTAAGCTCAGCGCTGCGATCATTTCGCATCTGTTCACAGAAATCGAAATCAGCTGCTTGCCAGCCGACCTGCCACAGTTTATCGAAGTTGACCTGTCTACCCTGGTAGGCGGTGCATCGATTCACTTGGCCGACATTGCAATGCCTAAAGGTGTTTCGTACCTTGCCCATCGCGGCGATGCGAACCCTGTTTTGGCAACTGCAATCGTTAAAGGCGGTTCGAGCGACGATGGCGACGAAGCCAAAGCTGCACCTGCTGCCTAATTTATCTAACGTTTAGCCCGAGCCGTGCAAGTTGGCTTGGGCTGGTCGCTAGGCCGCGGTAGATTCTTGCAGTAACTTCTCGCAGTAAAGTCTGTACCTAAGCCCACCTCTGCTTTGCAAGGGTGGGTTTTTTGCTTTCTAATGCAGGCATGACCGCACCCATTAAATTGATTGTTGGCCTGGGCAACCCGGGTAACGAATATGTCAAGACTCGTCACAATGCCGGCTTTTGGCTAGTCGATGACATTGCAAACGACTTAAAAACAAGTTTTACCCACGAAAAAACATTTTTTGGCATGGTGGCAAAAGCCCGCGTTGCTAATGACCAAGTTTTTTTAGCTAAACCGCAAACGTTTATGAATCGTTCTGGGCAATGTGTGGGGGCGCTTGCTCGCTTCTATAAATTGCAACCCGAAAACGTCTTGGTTTTGCACGATGAGCTTGATTTGATGCCCGGCCAAGTTAAGGTTAAGCAAGGCGGCGGCCACGCGGGGCATAACGGATTGCGCGATATTGAGTCTGTGTTAGGTAGCCCTAATTTTTGGCGCCTGCGAATCGGAATCGGTCATCCACGTACGTTATCGTTGGCTCAAGAGGTCGCTGACTTTGTGTTGCACGCGCCACGTCGCGAAGATCAAACTGCGATCGACGATTGTGTGACACGTTGCCGCGCGGTGATCCCATTATTTTTAACCGGCGAGTTTGCCAAGGCAACAGCGCAGTTGCACCGCGACAATCCTGCATGACCACGCAGCGGTTTCGCGACGAGTTCAGGCAATTTCTGACCTTTATTCGCCGGCCAAGTCTTGTACGGCGGGTGCCGCGGGGCTTGACTGTTACGGGTTGGCTTAGCGATTGGTGGCCTGATATTCGCTTGCCGCGTTTACTTGCCTGGGCTGCCACGCTGTGGGTGTTGAATATTTTGCTGCTCGGCCCCTTGGTGTTGGCTGTATTTGAGCTTAGTGGCGCCACGCATCGCATCAACGTCAACGATTTGCCGTGGTTGCAAGCCATTTTATGGGCGCCGCTTGTCGAAGAAATGCTCTTTCGGTTCAGCTTGCGGCGGCCAGTGATGGCGCTTGGTTTGGTGCCGGTGATGACAATTGTTTTGCTCAATGGCCTGGCCTGGTGGGCGAGTAGCTTGCTTGCGCTGACTGTGTTGGGTGTTTGGTGGTTCAGTGCGCACACTCGTGTGCCAAGCGCCAACGGGTATAAGTGGCTACGCCGTTATCGCGCTGTGTTTACTTGGGTCGTGCATTTGTCGGTCGTGGCCTTTGCTGCGCTTCATATCAAAAACTTTGTCTTTGATGAGATGGCCTGGTGGATGATGGTGGTGTTGGTTGCCCCGCAGTGGGTGACGGGCTTGGTCTTAAGTTGGATTCGCGTGCAACGAGGGATTGGTGCCACCATGTTGTTACATGGCATATTCAATGCAGGGCCACTAAGCGTGGCCTGGGTGGCTTTGCAGTTGTTGGGCGACTGAAATTTGTAAAGCGACCGGCAGCGAATACCTGTAATCGCTAACCGCTAACCACTCACCACTAAGACCCTTGCAAACACTGTTAATGCGAACGGGCGCTAGACCGCTGGTGATTGCTGCTCTTTTACATACTGCTCGCGCAACTGGCGCTTCAGTGTTTTGCCAATTTCATTGCGTGGCAAATCTGCAATCAACAGCAGGTCAGCTAAGCGCTGCGTTTTGCCTAAACGCGCATTCACCCAAGCGAGTAATGCCTCTTTATGAATGGAGGCGTTTGGGCGCAACACAACGTATCCCACGGGGGTTTCGCCCCAGGCACGCGAGGGCACGCCAACTACGGCTGCTTCGGCAACCTCTGGGTGTTGCTCTAGTTCTGCTTCAAGATCGCTTGGATAAATATTAAAGCCACCCGAAATCACCATATCTTTTTTTCGGTCGGACAAAATCACAAAGCCGTCTTCGTCAAAGCGGCCGATATCGCCCGTGCGGATAAAGCGTTTTCCAGTTGAATCAAACCATTCAATTTCACGGGTTTTTTCAGGTAAGCCGTGATAGCCCTTCATCATCACGGCCGAATGCCCGACGATCTCGCCGGTTTGGCCGCGCTCAAGCTCGACGCCGTTATCATCAATCATACGAATTTCATGGCCAGCTGAGGGCTGGCCGATCGTATGTAATTTGTCTGGGTGCAAGTGGGCCTTCAGCTCGCAACGGACACCGCCCTCAGTCATCCCGTACACGTCATTGAGCTCGCCGGGCCAGCGCCGCAGGACCTCTGCCTTGAGCGCCGCACTGAAGGGTGCGCTCGTTGAGCCTTTGACCGTTAAGCTCGATAAGTCGAACGAATCAAAGTCAGGCTCATCCATTAAGCGCTGGTATTGCACCGGCACAAGTACCGTATGGGTCGCTCGATATTTAGCCGCTAACTCAAGGTACTGGTGGGCGTTAAATTTGCTCATCATGATGACGGTGGCGCCCAGCGCTAAGCCCGGCAGCAGCGGCACAAGCGTGGTGTTTGAGTACAAGGGCGTCGATACCAGCAACACAGTCTTGGCACCCATGCCGTTTGTGGCGGCGCGCTGGGTGTGCGCCCAGCGCATTGAGCAGGGCTGCACGATCCCTTTGGGGACGCCCGTGGTACCAGAGGAATAAATGAGATTGAACGGTCGGCTGGGGTCGATGGCAACCGGGGTTGGGTGCAGATCGTTGCTTAACCAGTGCGACCAGGCGTTGTCACCCGAGGTTTGATCAAGCCAGACTGTTTTGAGGGTGGATGCCGGGTGAGCCGCGGTGAACGGCTCGAGAGACCAGGCTTGTGCCACGCCCTGATCCCGAAACAGCCACCGAGCCCCAGAGTTGAGCAGCATGCCAGTCAGGTTTTGTGCACTGGCCGAGGGCGGCAAGGGGGTGATGACACCGCCAGCGCGCAGTGTGCCAAAAAACAGGGCCACATACTCAAACGACGTGCCTGCGCAGGCCGCCACCACATCTCCGGGCTGCAGACCGTCGCGCTGCAGGCTTGCAGCTACACGCGACACCCAACGATCAAACTCGCGATAGCCGAGTATCTGGCCATTGAGGATCAGGGCAGGGTGCTCAGGCTGTCGCTGAGCGGTGGTTGCCAATAACTCGGTCAGTGATCCGTCGGGTTGCGCCAAAAGCTGCTGCAGATTCGTCATGTTTCTTGGGTGTTCAGGCTAGGTTCTAGCGATGGGCTGCTTGGGGGCCTGACTTGCGGCGATCCCCGTGACCCATAGCGGTTAAACTCCTATTCTATACAGCTGTATTCACTCATTGAATTTTTGGGATTCTCATGGCTCTGCAATGTGGCATCGTTGGTTTGCCCAACGTCGGCAAATCAACTCTCTTTAATGCCCTCACCAAGGCCGGCATCGCCGCCGAAAACTATCCGTTTTGCACCATCGAGCCCAACGTGGGCGTGGTTGAAGTGCCCGACTCGCGCTTGAACAAGTTGGCCGAAATTGTCAAGCCCGAGCGCATCTTGCATGCCACGGTTGAATTTGTGGATATCGCGGGCTTGGTCGCTGGCGCTAGCCAAGGCGAAGGCTTGGGTAATCAGTTTTTGTCGCACATCCGCGAAACCAACGCCATCATTAACGTGGTGCGTTGTTTTGAAGACGATAACGTGATCCATGTGGCGGGCCGTGTCGATCCGATTTCAGATATCCAAGTGATCGAAACCGAACTTGCCCTAGCTGATATGCAAACCGCTGAAAAAGCCTTGCATCGCCATCAAAAAACAGCTCGCTCGGGCGATAAAGATGCGCAAAAAGTAGTTGCGATTCTTGAAGTCGTTATTAAGCAATTGAACGATGCTCAGCCAATCAGGGCACTTGGCTTGTCAGACGAAGATATGGCTTTGATTGCGCCTTTGTGCTTTATCACTGCAAAGCCCGCCATGTACGTCGGCAACGTCAGCGATCAGGGCTTTAAAGATAATCCCATGCTCGATCGCCTGACCGAATACGCCACCGCACGCAAAGCCCCAGTCGTGGCGATTTGCGCCGCAATCGAATCTGAAATTGCCGAACTGCCCGACGAAGACAAGGCCGTGTTTCTTGAAGACATGGGCATGCAAGAGCCAGGCTTAAACCGCCTGATTCGCGGTGCGTTCACCTTGTTAGGTTTGCAAACTTACTTTACAGCAGGCGTGAAAGAAGTGCGCGCCTGGACAGTACCGATCGGCGCCACCGGCCCACAAGCAGCTGGCGTGATTCATACCGACTTTGAACGTGGCTTTATTCGCGCGCAAACGATTGCTTACGAAGATTTCATTACCTTCAAAGGCGAGCAAGGCGCTAAAGAAGCTGGCAAGATGCGCGCTGAAGGTAAAGAGTATGTGGTGCAAGATGGGGACGTGATGAACTTTTTGTTTAACGTCTAAGTACCATCAGCAAGGACTCCCCTGATGGTTTTGACCGTCAGGCGCAGG
>CAIZGG010000152.1 GCA_903932425.1 uncultured beta proteobacterium
AATCAGGCATGGGATTTGGCTACCGCCTCTGACATGATCGGCGAATTATCAAGCTTCAATGTCGCCTGGCTTGAAGAGCCCCTGCGTGCCGATCGCCCTTGGTCAGAATGGCGAGAACTCGCTGCGAGGGGCAGCCCGCCTTTGGCCGCAGGAGAAAACATCAGCGGACTGACGGGTTTTTCTGAAGCGATCAGTTCAGATGTGTTAGCCGTGCTGCAACCCGACATCGCAAAATGGGGGGGCTTAAGTGCTGGCTTGCAGGTCGCTCAAAGCATTATTCAAGCGGGGCTCAGATTTTGCCCCCATTATCTGGGTGCGGGTATCGGCTTGCTTGCTTCCGCTCATTTGGTTGCGGGGTCGGGTAGCAGCGATATGCTTGAAGTCGACGCGAATGAAAATCCGCTGCGCTCACTGACCTGCCAACCACTTAGCGCAATTCAGCAGGGTGTGATGACCTTATCGAACGAACCCGGGCTAGGCGTGTTTCCGGATAAGCTCGCGCTTGAAGAGTTTTTGATTGATCATCGCTAACGCTACGCAGGCTTCGTTAAAGGATGCACCATGAGGCAAGTTAACCCTCCTAGATTCGTCATCCTCTTAGCGTTGTTAGCTGGCTTGATTGCCAGTACGTCGGCGCACACTTATCCGAACAAGCCAATTCGCATCGTTGTGCCTTGGCCCGCCGGTGGCTTTGTCGACGTCGCAGCAAGACTTGCGAGCGAGCAACTGACCTCCACGCTTGGACAAGCTCTGGTCGTAGAAAACAAGCCCGGCGCAGGAGGCATCATCGGTGCAGACAACGTGGCCAAGGCAATGCCCGATGGCTACAGCCTCTTGTTTACAACCAGTGCGCTCACGATGAACGCCGCTTTACGCAGCAAAATGCCCTTTGATCTCGAACGCGACTTGCTGCCTATCTCGCTTGAAGCCTTTGTACCCTCAATCATCGTCGTGCATCCGATGCTCGGCGTCAACACGCTACAAGAACTGATTACCCTGGCCAAAGCAAAACCCGGCACGCTCACCTATGCCTCTGCCGGCACGGGTACGCCGGCACACTTAGTCGCAGAGCTATTTAAAACCACGGTCGAAGTCAATCTCATTCATATCCCCTACAAAGGTGGCCCACCAGCCATGGTGGATCAAATCGCGGGGCGCGTTGACGTTCAGGTAGCAAACGCCATGGGCGCGTTACAGCAAGTGAAAGAAGGCAAGCTGCTCGCGCTTGCCGTGACGAGCCCCGAGCGTTTAGAGCAGTTGCCCGGAGTGCCAACGATGGCTCAGGCGGGTGTCCCTAATTTTGAAACCGACCAGTGGTTAGGCTTCTTCGCCCCAAGAGGGACCGCACCGGCGACCGTTAAGGTGCTGTCCGACGCGATCAATCAAGCGCTCGCCACAGGCACACTACGCGATGCGTTACATACTAAGGGTATGCGTGTTGCGCAGCCCATCACACCTGCAGAATTTAAAACATATATCGCGACAGATCTTCAACGCTGGAGAACGTTGATTCAAACCGTCGAGATCTCTGAGGATTAAAACCCTTTAAGCAGAAATGTGTATACACCGATTAAGCTCAACCGAAGACAACAGCGTTCTTGGGTTCGATGAGCGCGACATCACAACCAATGAGAATGTTCATGACCTCGACAAAAACCTCGCCTACAGCACCGAACATTTTGTTTTTAATGGTTGATCAACTCGACGCCCCAGCCCAAACCGCCTACGGTCAACCTGTCGACAAGGCACCGCATATCTC
>CAIZGG010000153.1 GCA_903932425.1 uncultured beta proteobacterium
CCTAAGCCGCGCGTATCGTCACGCGACTGCCTTTGTGTATCCCTCACTATATGAAGGGTTTGGCCTGCCCCCCCTAGAAGCGATGGCACGGTCTTGCCCGGTGGTGAGTAGTAATACAAGTTCAATGCCTGAAGTCATCGGCGCAGCTGCAGAGTACTTTGATCCGACTGATCTCGATCAGCTTTCGAGCGCGATTGAAAAAGTAGTGTTTGATGCGGATAGACGAGCCGAGCTGATTGGCTCGGGTAGGCAACGGGTGACTGACTTTACCTGGGCCAGTTGTGCAAATAAAACCGCAGAGGTCTATCGTGCGCTGTGTCACTAGTCAGTGCGTAAAGCTGCCGGCAGTAGGTGCCGAGTGCCTCACAAGATGAAAATACTGTATCTATATTCGGAGGTGATGGGCTATAACCTGCCGATTTTTGCCAGTTTAGTTCATGATCACCAGGCTGAGGTACACGTGGTGCATTGGGATCAAAATAAGCTGACTCCGTTTGTACCCGAGCCGATCGAAGGCGTTCAGTATCATGCGCGTTCGAAACTCTCAACTATTCAATTGATCGCCCTAGCTACCAAAATTAAGCCTGATTTGATCTATGTCTCGGGTTGGATGGATCAAGCCTATTTAGCCGTCTGTGTGCAGCAAAAAAAGTCTAGAGTGCCCATCGTGGTTGGCTTTGACAGTCAGTGGACTGGCTCCCTTCGGCAGCACCTGGGGTCTTTGCTGATACGCTACCAATATAAGCGTCGCTATTTTTCATATGCGTGTGTGCCCGGGCCACTTCAAGCGGCTTACGCGGGGCATATTGGGTTTAAGCAAACTGAGATTATTCCCAATCTATTAAGTGGTAACCACAGGCTGTTTAGTCAGGCTGCGCAAGCCCTTGAAAACGAAAAACTAGATTCATACCCAAAGCGGTTTTTATATGTAGGCCGTTTTGCTGAGATGAAAGGACTAGATATTTTGCTGCAGGCCTACAACATCTATAAAAATAAATATGCGGGTACATGGAGGTTGACCTGTATTGGCAATGGCCCGTTACGTGATTTGTTATCCACGGATCCAGCGATTGAAGTCGAAGATTTCATGTCGCAAAACATGCTGGCTCAAAGGGCTCGGCAAGCCGGCGCGTTTATTTTGCCCAGTCGTTTTGAGCCCTGGGGTGTGGTCGTACACGAGTTTGCTGCAGCGGGTTTACCGCTTATTCTTTCTGAACACGTCGGTGCCAGGGCGCAGTTTCTTGCTGAACATTTGAATGGCTATACTTCGCGGGGCAATTGCCCGGACGACTTGGCTGAAAAAATGCATCTGCTCGCTAATCTTGAGAAATCGACCTTGATCGCAATGGGGCAGCAAAGCCGTACCTTGGCAAGCGTCTTGACCCCCGAGATTGCTGCGAGCAGCTTTTTGTCGGCGCTTGAGTTAAAGGCGTTGCGCAGATGATCAATGTTGCCGTTGATGCGTCGCGTGTGAGATCGGGTGGTGGCGTTGCCCATTTGCTAGGTATCTTGAGCGAAGAGGATATTGAGCAGTATGGCATCAAGCAGGTGCATGTTTGGGCATATCGCGCCCTACTTGAAGTACTGCCTGACAGGCCGTGGTTAGTCAAACATCAACCCGTTTCAGCCGATCAGTCGTTGGCTCGGCAACTATATTGGCAGGCGGTTGAGCTAACCAAAGAAATAGAGTCAGCTCAATGCGATATTTTGTTTGCTGCAGATGCAAGTAC
>CAIZGG010000154.1 GCA_903932425.1 uncultured beta proteobacterium
CGTATTTAACGGTAGAAGATCGCGCGCAACTATTTGGCTGCTTGTGGGGGCAAACCGCGCCCCTGACTCAAGCCTTTTTGCAGCTTGCGCAGACGCTTGCCATGCTGGGTAGCCCTAGCCGGGTGTTCGCACCGATTGAAGCACTCGTTCGCACGAACGAACAAGGTGTGTTGTCGCAGGCCGATAGCATCATGAACGTCGATATGCTACAGAGGCTTGGTCGCCCGCAAGACTTGTCGCTTGCGGTATTGCCGGTTATCAACGGGCAGGCTGCTGGACAACAAACGGTAACAACGGCGCAACTTGCTGCACTGACGGCAGAGCTCATTTTTCCGCTTGTAAATCAACCACACCAAAAGATTTTTGAAGAAGTGGATCTGCTTGATTTTCCTGGTTATCGCGGAAGACTCGGGCTTGAATCGCTGACGGACATCAGCGGGGCACAGAGCAAAGATCAAGTTGGGAACCCCATCGCGCAGTTGCTATTGCGCGGAAAAGTTGCGTATCTCTTTGAACGGTATACCGAAACACAAGAGATGAACGTGCTGGTCGTTTGTACGGCTTCGCACAAGCAGTCAGATGTTACGGAAGTGGGGCCAGTGCTTTCTAAGTGGATTGACAAGACACAGGGTAGAACGGCCGACGAACGTGCGAAACGCGACCCAGGACTCATCTGGGCCGTGACAATGTTTGATATCAAGATTAACGATTCGCTGACGAAAGATGAGGACATGTTGCATACGGTTTGGAATAACCTGATGCAGATGACGATGCTTGAACGCTTTGGCAGCTTTCCGTGGATGCAAGACTGGTCAAAAGGTTGTGAGTTCAACAACACATTTTTAGTTCGCAAGCCGCGCAGCCCCGTATCTTTTCTTGATGTATCAGAAGGCCAAGAAAGATCAGTGACTAGCAATGTGGCGAATCAGTTAACAATGATGGCACAGACTTTTGTCAAAGCGCCTCTGATTATGACTCACGTCGCTGAGCCAGCGACGGCGTGGCAAGCCATGATGACGCTAAACGATGGTGGTATCGATCGCCTCAGTCAATATCTTGCCAAGGTTTCGACCCGTCAGATTAAGCTTGATCGTATTAAAGAGTTAATGGACGAAGTACTGCATGACCTACTTGAAAACCGGTTGGGGCGATGGTTTCATCAAGACGGCACGGGTGAAGTCGAGGCTAAAAAGAAGATTGCACAGCAGGTTGTTACGGCGCTGACACCGCGTATACGTTTACTGGCAGATATTCAAAATCAATTACAGCTACCAGATTGGTTGTTGCAAAGCCTGTACCTTGGTGCGGGAATAGATGCGCAAGACGAGGCTGGCATTTCGGATGAACCGCTGGGCTCTGCCATTAATCTTGGCGATGACATGTTTGGCGAGGCTCTTGATTTATTTGGCGATGCGCCGGTGCAAACGTCTGCGCAAACTGAAAAGCCAAAGCCGATGGGAAGTGATGCGCGCTTTGCAAAATTGGTCTTGAGCGCTTGGTTTGAACATTTGCGTTCCGTTCCATCAGATGAGCAGTTGATGGCATATTTTGGTTTACAAAAAAACATTGCTGAGATGTTGTGTGATGAAATGCTAACGGCGGGTGCCCGCGTTGACTTGCAAGAGCAGTTATTTTCTGTCGTGAGCCGAACAGAACAGGTAGGAACTAAGCGCGAGAAGTTAGTTGATCGTCAGGTATTGGCTGCCAAAACGGTACTGTCTAATTTTATTTCGTGGCTTGGGTATATCGATATACCAGTCGACAAAAGACCCGATAGTCGTGTCAATAAGGGGCAAAAGTTGTTCGCCCCGCCAACACGCGTGGCACATGGTCAATTACCAATGATTGGTAACGAAGCGATCGATCACACGAAAATATACATGGGTGATTGGTTGGTAGGGTTTGCGCAGTTGATCCTAGAGAATGCTGGTCATGATGGGGGCCGCGAAATCAAGCCTGAACAAAATGCCGAACTTGGGGCTTTAATTGAAAAACTCAAGTCAACAAAACTGGTGACTGTATGAAAAGGACCTTACCCGAACTCAAACCCGCGCAAAATAATCGCCCAGGCTACGGCGTTTTAACGCTGCAAGGGTGGGAGGTAACTGTTCTGGAAGCGGGTGCCGGCTTCGAGGTGTGCGTTCAGCGTAATCAAGATAGTCGCTTTTTAGGTGAAGGCGGAGATTGGACTGCGACGCAAACCTGGCATCAAGTAGATGTTGCCGATGAGGGTGGCGAATTTGTCAACTTAACTCTCGGACCTAATATCGTTGATCCTCTGGTCGCGAACCCGCAGATGGCCTACCAAGTGCAGGTGCGATTGGGTCAAGAGCTTGGTCGCGGCGTGATGCGTATTCGTGAAGGCGTGCTGTCTTCGCATGCTGCGGGTCAAACCGGCGAGGCCGTTGCACACGTTTCAGGCAAGGTGGCTACGCCGCCGCCAGTCGCGCCTGTGCAACCTATTGAAGCCGAGCCACCAGTTGTCATCGATCTTCTCGAAACTGAGCCAGCAAAACAATCAAATACAAAATTACCGCTCATGTTTGGCTTACTCGCGTTACTGCTGGTACTAGTCGGTGGATACTTTGGATGGACCTGGTACCAAAATAAAACACCACCGGTTCAGACTGCAGCGCCCACTCCACCAGCTCCCGTGGCACCAGCGCCAACTCCAGCGCCTGTTGTGACGCCGCCGCCAGCACCTGTTGCGGCGCCGCCTGCACCTGCACCAGCGCCTTCAGGCTGTACGGCTGAAAACTTAGCGGCGACAAGAGATGATCTTCAATTTATTCAAAGCTGTTTAAAAACGAATCCCACTTCCGATCAAGTCTTAGCAGTTATAGGGGCGGCAAAGGCGACAAAGCGTTGCGACGTGGTTCAACGTTTGTATGTCTTTAAAAGTAATGGTGGCGATATTAAGGTCGCCTTGGCTTACGCTCGTGAATACGACCCTGCAAGTTTTGTAGCAGGGTGTGTCATGGCAGCAGACAAAGACACAGCGCTGTATTGGTATGAGTTTATTTTGTCGAAAGATCCTGCCAATCAAGAGGCGAAGGATCGTATCAAAGCATTAAGGGGTTAAGCAATGCGTACTACCGTCAGAAGCTTGTTTGGGTTTGCCTTGTGTGGGTTGTTCGCCAGCGCAGCTGTGCTGGCCGCCGATACGCCCTTGATTCAACCAGGAAAAAAGACCCTTGCGCAACGAGTCTTAACGACGCCAACATGCAAGTTGATGGCCAAGCCAGGTGACCAAACTGGTGCGGCTCAAGAGGCATTTACTCGTTATTACGTCTACGAGCGCAAGCAAGTCGCCGGGGTGGACTGGCTAGAGGTTGGGCCGTCTAGCAAGCGCACCCAAGACCATATGGGTTGGTTGAATGCGAAATGTGCGATCGACTGGAACATGCAGATGTCGCTGGCGTTTACGAACCCAGCTGGCCGTGATCTGTCTCTGTTGTTCAAAGACAAACAAACGATAGAGAAAATTTTAGATTCATCTGAACCAGAAAAACTTTTCAGACCGATTCAAGACGTACTGAAGCAAAACAATGGTGTCCATCCAAATGTTCTGGCCGTAGAGCCTGAACTCTATGTCGATTTTAAAAAGAACTTCTATTTATTACCGATTTTGGAAA
>CAIZGG010000155.1 GCA_903932425.1 uncultured beta proteobacterium
CTCCGTGAGCACACCCGCTACCAGCGTGAAGCCACTCCAGGTTAATCCACTAAACGAGCGCCCCCAACTTAGGGCCGATGGCCACCAACCGTTCGATACAGCACCGCGTGAGCTGACAGATCTAGATAGGCTTTTGTTGTTCGCAGACGGCGCAGTCTCGCCAAAAGTGCCACACAAACTGAAGATAACCTGCGCCAACACCATCGCTACCAACAGATACAGTAAAAACACGCCCAAATAAATTGAGCACAAAAACTGGATCGCGCACCAAAAAACAGGTTGAACTGCGTAAGCGATACTGCGCTGAGCCATCGCGCGATACCAAGCAGCAACAGCCAGCGGCACCGCAAACCGATACACCAATTGCGCGTGATTTTCTTTATGTAATGCAGGTAAAGCAAACGCAAACACAAAGGCGCCCGCTGCAGCACCAACAGCAGAAAAACCCAAACGCTTGAGTACGACCCAACACACCCAAAAATTTAAACTCGCACCGATCAAAAACCAACCTAGATAAGCTTCTTCGCGAGGCAAGCCGAACACCCGCAAGACGATATAGGGCAAGCCTGAACCAAAATGGTTGTCACTAAACGCCAGCGTATTTTCAAACGGAAAGAAAAACCGCGGGCTCCAGAGTTTGGGGGCCGCACCCGTGACCCACTGATACAAGTGCTCAAGAATCACGCTGTTAAAACGTGAGTCACCCAAATCGCCTGGGATCATCGTGAACCACCCTGCGGTGTTCATTAAATAACCAAAGAAACCGACGGCAAAAATCAGGCCGACAAAACCATGTTGAGCACGTAAAGGCAAGGGTTGCGTCATGTGTGCGCCGCTTCGGGTCTACTGCAGCAGGGCATGTAACAGTTGCCGCGTGCTTTGTTGCCAAGTCAGACGTGGCATGCCGGTTGATTTGGGATGTTCGCCCAAACGATATAAAGCAAGCCATGCCTGAATCGCTTGACGCAAATCTGCTGGCTCACCCCCTGAAAAATAATACGCATAATCGCCCGCGACCTCTTTAAAAACGGGCAAATCTCGCGCGATGGCCGGCAAGTTGTGCTGTGCGGCTTCTACCAAAGGTAACCCAAAGCCCTCGCCTTCTGAGGGCAACAGCAGGCAACTGCTTGTCGCGTAAATATCTTCTAAAAACTCGTCGCTCACGCCTTGCAACCAAAATAGCTGCTTGCCTTGTTCTGGGTGCTGTTGCAAGCGCTTAACCAAATCGTCTACCAACCAACCCTTTTTACCAACAATCACCAGATTCACCGCTTGCTTAGTCGCCCACAGTTGCTCAAAAGCAGCAAGCGCCTGCACATGAGCTTTTCGGGGTTCAAGCGTGCCAACCATTAAGAAGTTAGTCTTGCCCGCCAGCGTTTGCAATACGCGCCGCTCCGAGCGAGAAATTCCCGAAGTCGGTACAGAACCACCCAAGTCTGCGCCAAGATTAAAATACTTAAGCGCAAAGCTTCGCGTGTTTTTAACACCTTGCTTTATCAACCACTCGCGTAATTCATCAGCAACCGCCTTAGAAATACAAACCGCACCATCGCTCTGACCAACAAGCTCAAGCCACTTTACAAAGGGCTCTTGCGAACCTGGCACAAAATATTGAGGAAGCGTTTCACATAACAGGTCATACACAACAAAATGCACCTGCACGCCACGGGCACGCATGCGCGCAAGCGCTTCGCGCTGCGCGTACACAATGTGAGGGTGTAAATCCAAACCCAAAAATACGTCGCTCGCACGATAAACAATCGGTTCATCACGCTGAGCCAAGTCTTGATGGCCGCCCACAAACATTTGCGTAAATTGCGTCGCCTTGCGATAACCGGTGGACGCCATTGTTGCATAGACAGGCACCACCACAAACCCTGGCAGACCTTGCTCGAGCATGACACGTAATACAGAACGTACGACACGCTGAATACCGCTTTTTGCATCGCGTTGCACCAACTCAGAAATATCGACAAATAGTTGCCGCGCCGCGGGCTTAGGATGATTATTGGTAATCGCTTGCGCGAGCGTAACCCGATCGTCAAAGGATAAGACGCCCAGGTCAACACCTGCCAACGCCTGCATCAGCGTTTGGTTAAAGGTAGGCACGCCCACCTGTTCCGTCAACCGCAATGCTGACTCAGGGTGCGCGCCCGCGCGCCTTTCTAAAATCAGCATTAACGCTTCGGTTGCTTTTTGATAGACCGTTTCAAGTTTGATTTCAGTCAAACATTTCAGAGCGAAGGGGCAATCTGAAACTTTAGCAATGTGGCATGGCGAGCATGAAACGGGATGATAGATAACATACGAGTCGCGATACACGGGCGCCCACTCAGCGACGGTTTCGTGCCCCCCATAAATACCAAGCACCACCAACCCTAAATAACCACCGATATGTGCCCCAAACGAATTGTTGGCAATGCACAACACGTTATCAGCCAATGAGGCAAGTAATGCTGGTATCTCGAGCCCTGCATGCACTAGTAGCTTAGGCTGCGGTGGCAAGGCAAACTCAAGCGCCTCGGCTTGGTTAGCAAAATACACATTAATGCCATCAACCTCTGGCCGCGCAGCCAATTGCGCGATCAGCGCAGTAAAGTTTTGTTGACTCCACTCTTTAACGGCGTTACCCGCCCTCGGAAACACGGCAATCCGAGTGTCGGCAGGAGCTGGCTTGTCTGTCAACGCCGGCAGCGCCAGATAATCGCTCACACTGTTAGGCAGCGCATCGATGAGGCGTGTCATCTGAAGCGAACTCGAGACCTGATTCTGTTCTGTTGCCAACCCCGCCCAGTCGGTCTGCGAAGCGAGTGCCACATTAAGCTGACGATCAAGTAAAGGATTAAAGGTTTCATAACCCACCTTAAAGATCGGAAGAGCGTCGTGTAGGGAAAGAGTGTAGGC
>CAIZGG010000156.1 GCA_903932425.1 uncultured beta proteobacterium
TTCAGATGGTGGCCCGGGGCGGAATCGAACCACCGACACAAGGATTTTCAATCCTCTGCTCTACCGACTGAGCTACCAGGCCATCTGAAGGGCGAAATGATACTACAAAAAGGGTTTTTGCGCCTTTCTCCTAGATAGGAAGTGAGATCCGGCTTTATAATGAGCTCGTTCTGAGGGTTATTGTGAACATTGCCATTCAAGATCGCTTCGGTTGTTAGACGTAAAACAATGGTTGCAACTGCAACTGCTGTGATGTTTTAGTGTCAAGCTTACCGTCCGTCACCTATCTTTGTTAGCGCAATCTATGTCCGTCAACGTACTCGCTTTAGGGTTAAACCACGTTTCGGCGCCAGTTTCGGTGCGCGAGCGCGTCTCGTTGCCTGAAGACTTAGTGCGCCCGGCGTTGACGGCGCTACGTGAGGCGTTTGGTGGTGCAGTCAAAGAGGCTGCGATCCTTTCAACCTGTAATCGCACCGAGCTGTATTGCGCCGCTGAGCCCCAAGTGGCAGAGCGCTTGCCCGATTGGCTGGCAGATTACAACAAGCTTGATGCGGGCGATTTAAGGCCTCACGTTTACTTGCACGATCGGGGCGATGCCGTGCGGCATGCGTTTCGCGTAGCAAGTGGCCTAGATTCGATGGTGTTGGGTGAACCTCAGATTTTGGGGCAGATGAAAGACGCTGTGCGCGCAGCCGATGAGGCCGGTGCCTTAGGCACTTTGCTGCATCAATTATTTCAACGCACCTTCTCAGTGGCTAAAGAGGTTCGTTCGACAACTGCCATCGGTACTCAATCTGTTTCTCTTGCTGCTGCTGCGGTTCGTCTCACCGAACGCGTGTTTGGTGATTTGCGCAGTTCAAAGGTATTGTTCATCGGTGCTGGTGAAATGATTGAATTGTGCGCAACGCATTTTGCAGCGCGCGAGCCGTCGTCTATTGTTGTGGCTAATCGCACGATCGAACGCGCCGAATCATTGGCTAAACAGTTTTCAGGCACCACCATGCGTTTGGCCGATTTGCCAGAGCGTTTGGCCGAGTTTGATGTAGTCGTATCCTGTACGGCGAGCACCTTGCCCATTTTAGGGTTGGGGATGGTTGAGCGGGCCACCCGCCAGCGAAAGCGTAAGCCGATCGTGATGGTCGACTTAGCGGTACCGCGCGACATCGAGCCTGAAGTGGCACATCTTGACGATGTGTACTTGTATTCGGTTGATGATTTGGGGGCGGTGGTTCAAAGTGGCACCGAAGCGCGTTTGGCTGCGGTGGTTCAGGCTGAAACCATTATCGACGAACGCGTGCTGAATTTTATGCACTGGATGCAAGTCCGAGCCAACGTACCTATTATTCGCGACCTCCAGCAAACAGCCCAAGCCGTTCAGGCCCAAGAGCTTGAGCGCGCCCGCAAGATGCTGGCAAAAGGTGACTCTCCTGAAGCGGTGCTTGAACAATTAGCACACGGTTTGACGCAAAAATTTTTACACGGCACGTTGGCGTCGCTTAATCAGAGTGAAGAGGCAGAGCGTCAGCAACTGCTTGCCTGGCTACCACGCATTTTTCCAAAGGGCTCTGACAGGCGTTAGCTTCGCTGTCGACCCCCTTGAGCGAGCCTGGGTCTCTGGGCTTGGTTGTTTACCCCCAAATAAAGACATTCATGAAACCTTCAATGCGCGCTCGCCTAGAGCATCTCTCTCGTCGGTTGGTTGACCTTGATGCGATCCTGCCTGAGCCAGACGCCGCCAATGACATGAATCAATATCGCAAGCTCTCGCGCGAACGTGCAGAGCTCGAACCGGTTGTTAAGGCCTTCGCGGCGTTTGAGGCGGCCGAAACAGATTTAGAGGGCGCTCGGGCGATGCTGGACGACCCTGAAATGAAAGCGATGGCGCTGGAAGAGATCGACGACTGCAAGGGGCGCATTGAAAAACTCGAAGCTGAGTTGCAATTGCAATTGCTGCCCCGTGACCCTGACGACGGTCGAAGTGTGTTTCTCGAAATTCGCGCTGGCACTGGCGGCGACGAAAGTGCCTTGTTCTCGGGTGATTTGTTAAGAATGTATACCCGGTATGCTGAGCAACAGGGTTGGAAAGTCGAACTGATGTCTGAGAGCCCCTCAGAGTTGGGCGGTTATCGCGAGGTGATTGTCCGTTTGGACGGCGATGGCGTGTATGGCCGTCTGAAGTTCGAATCGGGTGCGCATCGCGTGCAGCGCGTGCCGGCAACTGAGACACAGGGGCGTATCCACACGTCGGCCTGCACCGTGGCGGTGATGCCTGAAGCCGATGCTGCCACCGACATTGTGATTAATCCGAGTGAGCTGCGTATCGATACCTTTCGGGCGAGCGGTGCGGGCGGGCAACATATTAATAAAACTGATTCTGCCGTGCGTATTACTCATTTGCCAACCGGGTTGGTGGTTGAGTGCCAAGACGATCGTTCGCAACACCGCAATAAAGACAAAGCCATGCAGGTGTTAGCGGCCAGGCTTAAAGACAAAGTACAGCGCGAACGCCACGATAAAGAGGCCGCGCAGCGTAAAAGTCTGGTTGGGTCGGGTGACCGCTCTGAGCGGATTCGTACGTATAACTTTCCGCAAGGCCGCCTCACTGATCATCGGATTAATCTGACCTTGTATAAGCTAGGCGCCATCATGGAGGGCGATTTAACCGATGTGACAGGCGCGCTGATTGCAGAGCATCAGGCAGAGTTGTTGGCCGCTTTAGGCGACGAAATCTAATGCAGACGGCGCAAGCGTTGACCTCAATGAGTGGTTTGCCACGACTAGAGGCCAGAATGTTGCTTGAAATGGTGCTTGGTAAGCCGCGCGAGTGGTTGCTTGGGCACGATACCGATCCCTTGGCACCCGAGGCTGCGGCACGTTTTTTGACCTTAGCGGCGCAGCGTCGTCAAGGCGTGCCGATGGCGCATTTAGTTGGACATCGCGAGTTTATGGGCCTGCGGTTAAGTGTCTCGCAAGACGTGTTGATCCCTCGCCCTGAAACCGAGTTATTAGTTGAAATGGCTCTACAGAGTTTGCCAGAAGGTGTTGAGTTGTCATTGCTTGACTTGGGCACTGGCAGTGGCGCGGTCGCGATTAGCGTGGCATTGGCGCGGCCAGCCGTTCGAGTAGTTGCAACAGACCTAAGCGAAGCCGCACTGGTTGTTGCACAAATGAATGCCCAACAACTTAGCGCACCTGTTCAATTTTGGCGGGGAAACTGGTACGAAGCCCTACCGCCAGAGGGGCGATTCGATGTGATCGTTTCAAACCCGCCGTATATTGCTCGTCACGATCCGCATTTGTTGCAAGGTGACCTCAGGTTTGAGCCTGTTTTGGCTTTAACAGATGGTGCGGATGGCTTAGCTGCCCTAAGCCAGATCGTTGCAGGTGCGTCGCAACGCTTAAACGCCGGTGGCTGGCTGTGGCTTGAGCATGGTTATGAGCAGGGCGCAGACGTCGCGCAACTGCTATTAGGCTCGGGGTTTAAAGCAGTAGAGACAAAGCAGGATTTAGCAGGTTTGCCGCGAGTAACGGGCGGATCTTTGTAGGGTCTTTATAATTAATCATTAACTTTCATTGACGAGGGACAGCATGAGCGACGTTCAAACTTTTATCCGCGAGACGGTCACCAATAATCCAGTGGTGCTTTTCATGAAGGGCACCGCCCAAGCCCCACAGTGTGGTTTTTCAGGTAAGGCGATTCAACTGTTGAAAAGCAATGGCGTGACGACCCTGGTCACGGTCAACGTGCTCGAAGATGAGGCCGTGCGCAGTGGCATTAAAGAGTTTTCTCAATGGCCCACCGTACCCCAGTTGTACGTGAAAGGTGAGTTCATTGGTGGTTCAGACATCATGACTGAAATGGACCAAAGCGGTGAGCTCAAACAGGTCTTAACTGCAGCAGGCGCGGCGGCCTAAGTGGCAACACGGGCCTCGTCCTAAAGACGAGGCTCAGGCTGGCTCAGCTTCTGGGCCACAAGCATTTCTGCCTACTGCGCCAAGGTCAAAGTGTGTCAGGCGTGACCTCGCCTAGTGTCTTCTTCAAAGACATCACGGCTTTCGGTTTAATGAAGTGCATAGGTTGGTGGTTCAAACCCAAGGCCTCCGTGTTTGTCTCGCCGAGCTTGAGGCTCGGTTCAAAGCTTGGCGGATCAAATGCCATGTCCCCATCGGGATCTGCGAGTCCGCTTGGTTTGAGCCCAACAAAATCGAATAGATTGCGATCCATTAAATGCGATGGCGCAACGTTTGAGAGCGCATTGAAGATACTCCACGCGCGAGACGGATGTTTTTTATCCCATTCTGCAAGCATACGACCAACCTCTTTGCGCTTGAGGTTCTCTTGAGAACCGCACAAATTGCACGGAATAATAGGAAATTGCTTCCAGTTGGCGTAGGCAATTAAGTCTTTTTCTTCAATATAAGCTAGTGGGCGGATCACCGTATGCCTGCCATCATCTGAAACCAGCTTAGGTGGCATCGCTTTGAGCTTTCCGCCATAAAACAGATTTAAAAAGAAGGTTCCTAAAATATCATCGCGATGATGCCCCAGGGCGATTTTCGTAGCGCCCAGTTCGCTCGCCACGCGATATAGAATGCCGCGCCGCAGGCGTGAACAAAGTGAGCACGTGGTTTTTCCTTCGGGGATCAATCGTTTGACGATTGAGTAGGTATCCTGATTTTCGATGTGAAAGGGGATGTCGCGTTTGCGCAAATAGTCTGGCAACACGTCTTCCGGAAACCCCGGTTGTTTTTGATCCAGATTCACCGCGATGATGTCAAAATCGATGGGGGCTCGGGTGCGCAGCGTCAATAAAACATCGAGCATGGTGTACGAGTCTTTTCCTCCTGAGAGGCAAACCATGACACGATCTCCGGCTTCGATCATGTTGTAGTCGCTGATGGCGCGGCCGGTTTCTCGCATGATGCGTTTCGATAATTTGTTGTGTTCAATACGCTGCTTTTCGCTAATTGTTGAAGTCGCCTCATTGATGTTGACATTCATCTTAAAACCCTTTGTGAAGCAAGTACTCGGTGACCGCAGCACGATCGCCCGAAAAAATGACGCGCGATAGTTTGCTTGTACGTTGATGTTCGTACATTGGATCGTAATATTCACTCAGCAATGGTCCAATCCACTCGCGATGTAAATCAAGAGTTCCCTTGGACTGTTGCTCGTTCAGGGCGGCCTGCATCGCTGCAGCCAGTCGAGTGTGACGCTCGCCACCCAGCCGCTTGATTAAATTTTGCAAACTCTCGAGTAGGCGAGCTGAAAAGGCGCTGAAGCCGGCTTCAGCGCCAAGTTTGGCCGCAAACTGAGAACCAAGATCTTCGACATAGTCGTGCAAAATGCGTTCAACCCGAACTGGCATTGGTTCTTCAAGCCAAACAACTGAACTCGTCTGCATTTTGTCGCGCAAACTAATCGGAAGGGCGCAGCGCCCAATCATGCGAGATTCATCTTCAAGCGCGATGCGGGATTTTCCTTGTGCGTGTAGACGAAGTAAGGCAATCGCCAGGCTGTTGTCGAAGTTAATTTGCACAGGTTGATCTGTAGCGTGTTTACCAAAACTTGAGCCGCGGTGATGCGCCAGTTTCTCAAGATCGACTGTCGAACTCAGCGCTTGGATTACTTCCGTTTTTCCAGAACCTGTCAGGCCTGATACGAGCATGAAGTCAGAGGTATCGATGTGTTTAGTCAGTGATTCAAGCAAGAAAGTACGCATTGCTTTGTACCCACCCACTATCCGGGGGTAATCGATCCCCGCTTCTGCGAGCCAGCTTTGCGAAATTCGAGAGCGTAAGCCGCCCCGAAAGCAGTAGAGGTAGCCGTCGGGATGGGCTTGAGCAAACGCTTTCCACTGTGCTACGCGCGCTACTTTGATTTCACCCGAAACGAGCTCGTGGCCGAGCTTGATCGCAGCCTCTTGATTGACTTGCTTATAGCGCAAACCAACCTGATGGCGTTCTTGGTCATTCATGAGTGGTAGGTTGACCGCTCCTGGAAAGGCCCCTTGTTCAAACTCAATGGGGGCACGTACATCTAGAAGAGCAACCTCGCGTGTAAAAAGTGAAGCGAAGTCATCTGTATCAGGGCGCGTCATAGAGGTGCAGTCATAGGTTTGAGTTGGCATTGCGTTTGAGCGGGGGCTGCGAGCTTAACCGAAAACTCGCGTAACTCATCGCGCCTAAATACATGCACCTTGACGCGTTCACCTGCAACATGCCGTGCCAAGACACTGTCTAACGAATTGTGCGAGGCATCAACGCGGACACCCTCAATGGCAACCAGCGTGTCATGCGCGGATAGGCCGCCTTGATGGGCTGCGCCGTGTTCGAAGACCGTGGCAAGCACAACATGATCGCCCTGTTTGCGCGTGCGAACGTCGAGCGTCGGCAAGTTATTTGTTGTGTGCCAGTGCATCTGGATACCGTGTTGGGCAAACAGCGCGCGCAAGGGTACGTCCTCACGGCCATGTACCCACCTGGCGATCTGTTCTGACACGTTGACTCCGGTGCAGTCTAATACCAACCGCGCAAAGGCCTTCTCTTTTAAGCCTCGAGCAGCGCCTTGATAAAAATCTCTCCCGTATTGCTCCCACAACCCTCGCATGACGTCATCTAAGCTGAAGGCGTCATCCGTGGCGCCTCGAATCGTCAGATCTAACCCTAACGCAATTAACGAGCCCTTGGTGTAGTAGCTGACGAGCGCATTAGGTGAGTTTTCGTCTTGCTTGTAATAGCGCGACCAGGCATCAAACGAACTCTCTGCGACCGATTGCTTGTGTCGGCCAGGCGTGGCATGCACGCCGCTAATTTGTTTGCTGAGCGTATGCAAATATTCAGACTCGCTGATCACGCCACTGCGCAGGAGCATCAAGTCGTCGTAGTAAGACGTGAACCCTTCGAAAATCCAAAGTAGACGTGTGTGCGTTTCTTTGGACAGGTCATAGGGTGCAAAGACCGCTGGTTTAATGCGTTTAACGTGCCAGGTGTGAAAATATTCGTGACTCACCAAGCCCAAAAAGGTTTGGTAGCCCTCGGGAGCTTTCTTTTGCCCCAGTGTGGGTAGGTCTTTACGCGCTGCCATGAGCGCGGTTGAGGCTCGATGTTCGAGACCGCCGTACGCGTCCCCCGTGACCATCGTCATAAACACGTATTTGAAAGCGGAGTCCAAAAAGGGTGCATGCTCAGTATCAGGCTCAAAAAAATGGATCTGTGTCTCACAAATTGCTTTGACATCGCGGGCGATACGTTTGAGGTCTAGATTTGGGATCACACCTGTAAACACCATCTCGTGGGGGGCGCCGCAGGCGTCAAATCGCACGACTTGGGGTCTGCCCATTTCAATAGGATGGTCGATCAAGTCGTCGTAATTGCGCGCCTCATAAACACCAAAGCCATTGACATAGTCTCGGATGACTTTGGTACTGGTTGTCGGTGGAGTCGCCTGGGGCAGGCTTGTGAAGGCGCGCCAATTTGCCAGGGCGGGTGCAATGAGCGCTACCCGGCAGGGATATTCTTCGAGCCCGTGCGGCCGCAAGTAGACGCTTGTGCCGTTGAAAAACCCGTGTGTTTCATCCAGGTGTGCCCCGCGTACCGAAAGATCCCAGGCGTAGACGGTGGTTGTGATGTGAAGTGGCCCGGCGCAAGGCTCGACGCGCCAGCTATGGCTGTCAAGCTTCACTAAGCTCAGGCGGCGATTGCCCGAGCGCGCAGAGATTGTTTCGATTTGGCGGGAAAAATCGCGGATGAGGTAGCTGCCAGGAATCCAGGCGGGCAACGAAACAATTTGCCCGAGTGGATTCGGTTGGGGAATCGTAAGAACGACTCGAAAGCGATGTCCCGCCAAATCAAAAGGCTCTAAACTGTAAAGTAAGGGTTTGCTGTTCATACCGCTATCTTATTTCACATTTACTAGGATCCTTTCATGAGCGAAGCGTTAGTACTAATCGAAACTCGTGGCCGCGTTGGCCTGTTGACCTTGAACCGTCCAAAGGCGCTCAATGCCCTGAACGACGCACTCATGAACGAGCTTGGGGCCGCATTACTGGCTCTTGACGCCAATGACGAGGTGGGCTGCATTGTGCTGACAGGCAGTGAAAAAGCGTTTGCCGCCGGTGCTGATATTGCCGCCATGAAAGACTGGTCATACATGGACGTGTATCGCACCGACTACATCACCCGCAACTGGGAGACCATTCGTCGCGTTCGTAAGCCCGTTATTGCGGCAGTTGCCGGTTATGCCTTGGGCGGCGGGTGTGAGTTAGCAATGATGTGCGATTTCATCATTGCCGCGGACACTGCGAAATTTGGTCAACCTGAGATCAAGATTGGTGCCATTCCTGGCTCGGGTGGTACGCAGCGCTTGCCTCGCGCGGTCGGAAAATCAAAGGCCATGGATATGGTGTTGACCGCAAGAATGATGGATGCGACTGAAGCCGAGCGCTCGGGGCTGGTCTCTCGGGTAGTGGCGGCCGCTAGCCTGCTTGACGAGGCGATTGAGGCTGCAACCGTGATCTGCGGTATGTCTTTGCCAATGGTGATTATGGCCAAAGAGTCCGTCAACCGTGCGTTTGAGTCCTCGCTGCACGAAGGAGTCCTGTTCGAGCGCCGGCAGTTTCATGCCTGCTTTGCGACTGAAGATCAAAAAGAGGGAATGGCGGCCTTTGTCGAAAAACGTAAGCCGAATTTTAAGCATCGCTGAGGCCCGATCCTCGGTTCAACCGCTCGCCAGTTGATGCGAGTGCTGCCCGACCCCAGCCAAAGCCTCTAAGGGTTTGCATGGGGTCGTAAAATTGGATACAATACTGTCGCTTTGCTGTGAGAGAAAAGTGTACGAATCCGAATTCACAGAAAAGATTGCTCTGACTCTTGCAGAACGACAGCAAATTGACAATCGCGCACGGCGGGACTTGGTCGAGGTAGTGGCTGCGCAAATGTTGTCGGGGCTAGTCGTTGCAGTGGTTTGTTGGTTTGTGGCGGGTAGTTCGGCGGCAATGTCGTCACTGGCTGGCACAGGCGCGTATTTGCTGCCTAACGCGGGTTTTGCGCTGAGGTTGTGGGTGTCGACTTACCGGCCAGGTGGGGCTAGCCCAGAACTGTTTTTTATTGGCGAGTTTTTAAAGCTTGTTGCCACAATTTTGTTGTTGTGGTTGGTAGTCTGGATCGGTGGTGATCAGGTGCACTGGCCCGCAGTCGTTGCGGGCTTGGTGGCGGCGCTAAAAGGCTACGTGGTGTTGTTGATGGTAAAAGGCTCTCGAGCCAAATGAATTATGCGGGTCGGCTGAAATAGCGGGCTTTTTATTAACAAGCATTTCAGCGTTTAGGCGCTGTGTTTGGTCAAGATGCAAAGTAGAGATCAATATGGCTGCTGAAAGTGGTGTATCGCCTCAGGCTGAATATATTCAGCACCATTTGGTGCATTTCAACAATTTAGGCGAAAAGCAAAGCGCAATCGCTGATTTCAGCGTCATTAACTACGACACCGTTTTTTGGTCAAGTGTGACGGGGCTGATTGTTGTTTTGGTGATGTGGTTGGCGGCCCGGCGCGCGACGTCTGGGGTCCCAAGTCGTTTTCAAAGCGCAGTTGAAATGTTAATCGACATGGTCGATCAACAGGCGCGTAGCATCGTGCCCAGTGAGGTCACCAGAAAATTTGTATCGCCATTGGCCCTGACGGTGTTCGTTTGGATCATTTTGATGAACGTGCTTGACCTGGTGCCGGTCGACCTTCCTCACAAGATATTGCATTTATTTGGCTTAGGCGAAACTGCCGGCGAGCCGTTATATTTTCACCGCATCCTACCAACTGCTGACCTAAATGCCCCAATGGGGATGGCGCTTGGCGTGTTGCTGCTAATGTTCTACTACGGCATCAAAATTAAAAACCCAATTGGTTTCGTGAAAGAACTGTTCACAGCCCCATTTCATGGCCACGGTTTCAGTGCGGTGCTGTTGGCACCAGCGAATTTACTCTTGAATGTGATTGAATATGCGGCGAAGTCTGTCTCGCTAGGCATGCGGTTGTTCGGCAACATGTTCGCAGGCGAACTTGTATTTATGCTGATCGCTTTGCTGGGCGGTGCCTGGACCGGCTTTAACGTTATGAGCATCAGTTTGGGTATCGGGCATATTCTGGCCGGCTCAATCTGGGCGCTTTTCCATATTTTGATTGTTTTGTTGCAGGGTTTTATTTTCATGATGCTGACGCTGGTGTATATCGGACAGGCTCACGAAGGGCATTAAAAGTTAATTGAAGGGTGCTGTGACTTGATCAAAA
>CAIZGG010000157.1 GCA_903932425.1 uncultured beta proteobacterium
CTTCAGTCCATCCCCCGCCCCTGTGACCCCACTCAGTACTTCCACCACACCTTCCGGACTGTGTCTCCGCACCATGTCTGCAAACACGTTCTCAGTGACCCGCTGTGGGTCGCACAAGCTTTCCTCCACCTCCCGCTTCCCTTCGTCATTCTGCTCTCAGCGCTGATCGTCGGTTTCATCGCCATTGGGATTGCTTGGAGTTGCACCATGGCAACTGGTGTTTCGTTTGCCATGCTGACCTTGGCGTTTGGTCAACTCGCCTATGCAATTGCTTTTAAGTGGGTGAGCGTAACAGGCGGCTCTGATGGCTTATCCGGAATCCCAAAACGACCGGGCCCTTTCGGTTGGACAGCACTCACCACCAAGCCTGGTTTTTATTTACTGACTGTGGCCTGCCTACTAGGCGCATATTTTTTCTGCCGAGCGTTAATCAACTCCCCTTTTGGTCAAGTCTTACGCGGCATTCGCGAAAACGAAATGAAAGTGCTCGCGCTCGGTTACAGCACGCGTCGCTACAAAATTGCGGTCGTCAGTATCGCTTATATGTTTGCGGGGATGGCGGGCGCACTCTATGCCGCCTTTGCGGGTTTCGCGATTCCTGAATTACTGTTCTGGACAGTGTCGGGACAGGTGCTCATTATGGTCATTGTTGGTGGACAAGGCACCTTAATTGGACCCATGCTTGGGGCGGTATTTTTTATTATGGTCGAGCATAAATTAAGCGAAATCACAGAGACGTGGGGCCTGTTTATGGGTCTGATATTTATTGCTTTTGTGATGTTTGCACCAAATGGTATTTTGGGCATGCTCAAGAAGAACACTGCTGCCGGTCAACCAGCGCAAGGGCATACGTCATGACTGCTGCGCTCGAATGCAAAGGCGTCGGTCGTAATTTCGGAGCGCTTGCGGCGCTGGCCGACGTCAACCTAGTCGTTCAACCTGGTGAAGTGCGCGCCGTGATCGGGCCAAATGGCGCGGGCAAATCGACCTTGTTCAATGTCGTCGCAGGTGTTGTCAAACCAACAGCCGGGATGGTGCGTGTCAATGGCCAAGACATTACTGGGATGACCTCGCAAAGGATCTGTCATTACGGTATTTCGAGAACCTTTCAGATCTCGGCGCTGTTCCCAGAAATGTCCGCCTTTGATAATGTCAGGCTTGCTGCACAGGGCAAACTAGCTGATCGCTGGCGGCCGATCGGCGGTCGCAAAGTCCTTGAGCAAGCGAGTGAGTTGGCGAGTACGGCCATGTCTCGTCTGAACCTGAAAGCGATTCAAGACGTTGCGGTTGGGACGTTATCTCATGGTGACCAGAGACTCGTTGAGGTCGCGATGGCCTTATCGCAGCGCCCCACCATTTTAATGTTGGATGAACCCACTCAGGGCATGTCCATACAAGAAACACACCGCACGGTAGACACACTGAAATCCTTGCTAAGTGAAGAGAAACTAACTGTCGTGCTCGTTGAACACGACATGGATGTTGTCTTTAGCCTCGCAGATCGCATCGCAGTCTTGCATCGCGGCCAACTGATTGCAGACGGTACAGCTGATGAGGTCAAAGACAATTCGGCCGTTCAGGATGCTTACCTTGGAGGGCTAGATTAATGCTCAGACTACACAACGTGCACGCCCACTACGGCATCGGCGCAGTGTTGCAAGGCGTGAACCTAGACATGGCACAAGGCACGATCGGTGCTGTCTTAGGCCGCAACGGCGTCGGCAAAACGACTACCGTCAAGGCAATTATGGGCCTGGTCAATGTGACGCAAGGGTCGATTTTTATCGATGGCCAAGATATCACGCAAAGCCCACCGCATATTGTGGCCAGAGCGGGTGTCGGTTATGTTCCTGAGGGCCGGATGTTATTTCCTGACCTCACTGTGCTTGAGAATATCCAAGTTGCGCAACGATCCTCCGCGAAACAATGGTCGACCAAAGCACTGTTTGAGTTATTTCCCAGACTCGAAGAACGAATCCATCACAAGGGCAGCCAGCTTTCGGGCGGCGAGCAGCAAATGGTTGCTATTGCTCGGGCCTTAGCCACCGACCCTCGACTTCTTTTGCTTGACGAACCCTCACAAGGCTTAGCACCAAAAGTCGTCAGAGAACTTGTCGACGTATTTATCAAACTTAAAAACGAAGGTGTCACGCTTTTAGTCATCGAACAAAACCTGAAATTCGCTGAAAGAATTGCTGACCAAATGTTCGTCATGTCGAAAGGACAGATGGTTTATCAGGCCTCTATCGCACAGTTCAAAAATGAAATTGACGCTGTGAAATCACAATACTTAACAATCTGATCCAACATGAAATCAATCATAGATAACGATCCACAAGCCAACATTCCTATTGTCGATGCTCACCACCACTTGTGGGATCTTCAAGGACACATCAAATATGATTGGTTGGTTCACCCCGAACATAATTGGCTGGGTAACTATTCTGCGATTCAAAGAACCTACCTCGCTCCAGAATATCTGCGAGATACAGCGCTACACAATGTCATCGGAACAGTCGCGATCGAAGCAGAATGTGACCGCTCGCAGCAAGTTGCAGAAACAAAATGGTTTAGCGAAGTCAGTGAGCAGTACGGGTTACCTTCTGTGATCGTCGCCCATGCTTGGGTCGATACACCAAACGCAGAAGAGATACTGGCACAACAAGTGCAGTACAAACGCGTCAGAGGGATCCGAACCAAACCAATTATCGCTGCGACCCCAACAGAGAGCGTTAGGGGACAACCCCGCAGCCTGCAAGATCCGAAATGGATTGAAGGCTTGGCCTTGCTTGAAAAATACAACTTGTCTTGGGATCTGCGACTACCCTGGTGGCACCTGAAAGAAGGCGCAGAGGTCGCCGCCTGCTATCCAAACATGAACATTATTTTGAATCACACTGGCTATCCATGGCACAGAGACAGCGCCTCGATGCAAGGTTGGCGCGAAGGGATGCAAGCCTTGGCTGATCTACCGAATGTCTCTTGCAAGATTTCAGGGCTCTGTGTGTCAGACAGACCTTGGACTCTAGAAGAGAATGGCTCGATTATTCGCGAAACAATAGCTATGTTTGGGGTAGAGCGCTGTATGTTTGCCTCTAACTTTCCGGTAGATAGCTTGAAAGGAAGTTGGGACTACATTTATACGCAATTTAAGCGCTCGGTGGCCGATCTTCCGATGCCAGACCAGCTCAAGCTATTTTCACAAAATGCAATACGCATCTATCGCATCGAGCTTTGAGTTTCGACTTGCTACGATCGCCCTCGAGCGTATCGAGCTGTGACCTTCGACTTGATGCGATCGCCCTCGAGCGAGTAGAGTCAAAGCTTCAACGTTTAGAGAGGCTTGAGGCGCTGCGTCGTTCTAGCGGCAAAAATTGCCGACGCTTTTAAAACCAAACGCTCACCCACTTTGAGCTCGCAGTTACCAAAACGAACGCGACCACTCGTTTTACTGAGTGTCGCGGTCGCCTCAACCCAATCACCTAAAACTGCTGGGCTAATAAAGTCGACTGAGAGATGCATCGTCAACACATCGTTTGATTGCCTATTTGCGTGGGCGACGTTGATACCTATCGCTTGGTCGGCAACGGTAGAGAGCATCCCTCCGTGCACGACACGCTCGATATTCAAGTGCGACTCGTCAACCAAAAAACCTAGCTTAAACTGATTTGCACCGTCAGGCTTCGAGTAGATCGGGCCAATTCGCTGTGTGAATGGCTCGACCATAAAAATGGGCTCAAAACCTTCGGGTACGCCATCCGGAAGCGTCATTTCGCTAAACTCACAAACGCCGAAATATTCAAACTGATCACTAAAATCCCCCTAGCGCTTCGTCAGTAAATCCAAGACCACACGCGGCACCATACTCAGCGTCGCCAACCCTTTAAAAGACGGATCACCCTCGACAGCAAACTTGGTACGTAGTGCTAAGAATGCCTCACCAGCGCTGGTTTCAAACCAAAACCAATCCTGTAAAGACTTCGCGCTATGTTGGCCAGGCTGAGCAAGCTTTGCTTCAAAATAAAATGATTTCAGTTCATCCGTTGCAAGTTTTACACTGACAGCGGCGGGCCGCTCAGGAGCGTCCAAAATCTGAGCAGGCTCGGCCCCCAACCACGAGGTGACAAAATCTGCGAGCCGTTCAGGCGACGCGCCGGTGACGCCTAGAGTGGTTCGCTTACGCGCCTCAATACTCACCTCATGCCAAGCCTTCAGTTGTGCAACCTCACTGATTACCCGTTCGCGCAAGGTACCGACTTTGCTTTGAGTTGGAAAGCTAACAGGGCAGACCAATTGTTGCTCGTCATAGCCCAACTGATCAGCAGGTGCATCGTCTGGAAAGTCTCGCAGGATAGGCTCGCGATCGTAAGCAAAAAGCTTGATCGCCTCTTTTAAAACCCGTTTTTGAAATGCAGTGTCAGTTGGCGCACCAAACGGCCGACCCAACATAAACGGCACCCAAAGGGCTCTTGGAGGATTAAAAGCGACGGTGTGCTCTCTAATTAAACTGATCTGCACAGTTGGAATCCCGAACTCTTCTAGGTAACGGCCGACGGCGCTCACGGCGCACGTACAAAGCGGTCAAACTGGAGACAGAACAACCGCGTCTACATTATCCAACTTGAGTAACTCGGCTAGCTCTCTTGCTTTGGCTTCGTACTTTGTTGTTGGCCAGATCGCACCCATAAAAGAGTAATGAAACTTTGCAACAGATCCCACAAATTTTTCTACGACAAGTTCTTTGAGTCTTTGTAGCGGAAAGACAACATTGCAATCCGCTTGAAACCCAGAGCGATCGAAGTTTACCGATACGTGGCTCATGACCAGATCGGCAGCATCAGTCGATTCAGGAATGACTCGGTAATCAGTACCGTTGCCCGTTGTATCAAATGGCGCGTCAGTTCTGACATGCAGACCCGCAGTTGTCACTAACGCGACTCGACGCTGACTAAGCGGTGGCCCAGATACTAAACGCGGCGATGACATCTCAGGTATTTGCTTCACACGATCGAGGTGGTGCCCTCGCTCAACTTCAGGCAAGTCTGCCAGACGGACCATACGATTCTCCAGTTATCTAAATAGCCGATTGATATTAGCTGATATATTCAAAAGTAGAATCTCGCAGACTCTATCGCCTCAGTCAAGCATCCCTCTGTAGTCGATCAACTTTGGTGCGTAGTTCGGCGACGTCAAGCAATACGCCAAAATGCTTCGCCTTTGTGTCCGTACGAATGACATCATCGTCGCGCAGCGCATTTTCTATTCGAAAAAGACGGCGATCCAAATCTTCAAGCAAGCTCTTGGAGATCGAGGCCACACCGAGCTCCTTTTCGATGGCAATGAGTTCGCTGTAATGATGCGCGTAGACTTGATTCCTATGATACCTTTGAGCTCCAAAATTATATGCCGCTAATGGATATAAAACGGTAAACGCCATGACTAACAACACCCAAAAGCGATCGATAAAAATAGCGGTCCAAAAAGGCACATAGCGCATCGCGGCAGATGGACCTAAATCGTAATAGTGTTTCGCGACGGGGCTGAGTTCAATTTGGGGGTCAACATAAGCAGGAAACTCATTGCGCTTAGAAAAGAATAGCGACTGCGAGTTTCGGTCGACTTCTTTTGCTGACAACAATAAAGCAAGCTGTAGGCCAGGGTGCATATCTTTGCGCACGGCAAGCGTGGTCGTAATCGCGATGAGTGCGATATCTTTTGCAGGTAACTTGTTGATGATATCAATCGAGCTGGCAGGGATTTTTACAACATCCAAATACGAAATATTTTTTTCGTAAGCCGCAATATCTGTAAACTCGAAGATCGCAAAGTCAGGCTCGTGCAACAACTTCGATACATTCTTATCAAAGGCTTCGCCGATGAAGATCAGCGCGTCTATCTCACCGCTGTACATACCGGCAATTTGCTTATCTAAGGAATCTGAACTGAAGTGTGGATGATTGTCGAGCTCGACCTGATTCAGCAAAAATAATTTTCGCGTCAGCGCATAGCGTCCGCTTTTTAAGGGCCCAACACCAATCTTGTACTTTGCCAAATCGTTTAGCGTATCGATACGTCCAAGCTTTTTGTGATTATAGAAAATCCATATTGGCTCATAATCGAGACTACCAAGAGAGTAGAATTTTTTATTGATGGCTGGATCAAGAGCGCCTGGTATTAAAAACGCCGCATTCACTTGACCACCTGGGTGGGCTAATAACTCAGCGTTTTTGATGGTGCCATCAGAGGTCTGAATTTGATATTTAACGTCTAAGTCTTTTAAATATTTTTCACTCTTTTGTGCCATCGCATACCAACTTGACCCGACATTATCCGCAGCTAAGACAATTGTTTTTTCAGTAAAGGGATTGAGGATTGCCAAGAGCACGCAAACCGGTACGGTTAGCAACACGCACTCGACCTTATGCCCTCGAATTAATCCAAGAATTGCGCGGATCTCTGCTCTGAATAATCGTAATAGATAGTGCATGGGCTTACGCTCTTAGCAATCACTTCGGGTGAATTAGTCTAGACGAAATATTGTGAAGGACTGAGCGCGCCCAGTTGCCGCACCTTTAAGCGCGCAAGTTTCGCACCTGATTCCAAGACCTTATGCGAGATTCAGTTTTAAATAATTGATTTAATTGATATTTTTGACAAGCAGACACAGTGCCGAATCCCAATATTACTTCCAACCCATTGAAAAAAATGGTTTGACCGGTCAAGGTTCTGTAATACGATGGTTCGCTGAATATAAACCGTTTTATCTCGTTCACTCGGGATATCGATATCAAGGCAACGACCGTGAACCCTCTCAGCGCAACAGCAATCGAACTCGCCCAAGCCTATCGCGCCCGAACGCTCTCGCCGGTTGAAGCGACCAAAGCAATTCTAGAAGCCATACCCAACTTCGACAGTCTCAATGCTTTTTGTCATCTGAACTCAGAACTGGCGCTCAGCGCGGCCCGTGCCTCTGAGCAACGCTACTACGCGGGCGCCCCGCTTTCTGGTTTGGATGGCGTACCCATCGGCATCAAGGATTTGCTCGTCACAAAAGGTATGCCCACGAGAAGAGGATCGCTGACAACCTCGGCCGATGATCCCTGCGACGCGGACGCGCCAGCGGTGGCGCGCTTGCGTGAGGCCGGCGCGGTGATTTTAGGCAAAACAACAACACCAGAGTTTGGTTGGAAAGGCATTACCGATTCTGCGCTCACAGGTACGACAAGAAACCCTTGGAAGCCGACTCATACACCCGGCGGCTCTAGCGGTGGTTCTGCTGTACAAGTTGCTTGCGGCTTGGGGCCCATCTCTATCGGTACAGACGGTGCCGGCTCGATTCGAATCCCATCAAGCTACACCGGAGTCTTCGGCCATAAGGCAAGTTATGGTCGTGTGCCTGCCTGGCCCACGAGCCAGGTAGGCACGCTTGCCAATGTCGGCCCCATGACCAGAACGGTGGCAGATGCAGCACTCACGCTGTCGATTATTTCAAAATGGGATGCGAGAGACTGGCACGCGTTACCCCAGCAAGACATGAATTGGGCGAATTTGCCCAGCACGGGGCTCAAGGGTCTGCGCATTGCCTACAGCCCCGACTTAGGCTTGGGCGGGGTCGACCCAGACGTCGCTGCTCTTGTAAAAACTGCCGTTGAAAAAATGGCTGAACTCGGTGCACACGTCTCTGAAATCACCCCACCCATTGGCGACATGAATGACACCATTGATGTGCTGTGGCAGTCGGGCTGTGCCTTTGGCCAGCGCAACATGACTGAAGCACAACTTAATGTCTTAGAGCCCGGACTGCGCGAGGCTGCTGACCGAGGACGAGCCTACACTTTGCCGCAGTATCTGAAAGCGACCGAAGAGCGCAGCGCGTTTGGTGCACGCATGCGCGAGTTTCATACTGACTGGGATCTGCTTGTGCTGCCCACCATGCCGGGCACCGCGTTCGAAGTCAATCAACTAGGCCCCAAGCAGGCAGACGGCTCGATTGGCCGCGCCTGGCGCGTTTGGAATCCTTTTTGTTACTTGTTCAATCTGACGATGCAACCCGCAGCGAGCCTGCCCTGCGGATTTACCTCTCAGGGATTGCCGGTTGGCTTACAAGTTGTCGGGCGTATGCACGACGACCTAACCGTACTCAGAGCCTGCGCCGCGCTCGAACCCCACGTGTCGCCGCTTAAGCTTGCGCCGCGCCCGACCTGACCAAGGTCGGCATCCAAGTTGTACCCAATGATGTCGCGCAAGCGAGTGAAGAGATTTTAGTATTAAGCCCTCCTTAAGTAATTTTTTACAGAATGTTTTAATATTCGACAAAATATTATTACTCGTGGCATTAAATGTACGCCGTCTTAATGCCAATGTTATTAAAACTTAGGAGATTGCGTTTCCCAGACCAAACTGGACACTGAGTCCACGGCAAACTGATCACCCGGTCCACGCCAAACTGATCGGCTGGTCCAAGGCAAACTGGACGGCCAGTCCAGACCAAACTGATCACCCCTGAGCGGGCGAGTTAAGCGGGATAACCGCCATGTCATCCTTCGGTTTTCCCGGAGGAAGTCATGGCCAACACAAGGTTATCTATGCGAGTGGCTCACATCCAGACGACTTGATCGTGTTGGAAATGGTGGTTGGACTACGCGTCACAAGAGCGTCAGGTCGCGCAGAGCGTGTCGCACGGGTTGAGTTCGCTGTTCTTGAAGTTGAGCAGTTGAGGGTCGTGGAATGCATCCTATCGATCCCTCAAAACTGGGGCTTTATGGGTGACCCCGCCTACCAGAGAACATTCAAAGGCGATAGCTGGTTAAGCTATCGCAATACCGTATGGGGTACCAAGTTAAGCGTATGCCCATCTACGTACCTACGCGAGCACGACGAATTAGGCTATGACGCCTTGGATGTGGGTATCGCACTACTAGTAAAGGCATGGCCGCTTGCCCGTGTATCAACGGCCTTCTGTGGAAGTTGCGACGGGCACGGTCAATCGCAGCCATATCTCAAGTTTGCGACTCAATGGGATGATGTTTGGGCAAGGTCTGTTTTTATTGCGATAGGGTTAGAGACACTGGGCAGTCGTTGGTTTGAGAAAGGCGACGATTACATCAAAACCATGGATGGACGGTTGGATGATGAGTCGGTACTGGCGATGATGGAGGATATTCAACGCTTTGCTCGGAGGCTTATGCATGCGGAAACAATCGAGAAGATAGGTATGGCGCGCGCCGCAACACTAAATGTATTCGGTGCCAAGCAGCCGTATATTGAGGAGTTTGCGGGTGAGGCGGCTAAACAGTTAGCGTTGGTTACTTTGTAATAGTCCTGCGCCTTAGGCAACTACGTCTTCAGGTACCTGCGCAATCTATGTTTGATAGCTCCATGTGGTGGCGACAGATGCGAATAGCCTACAACCCGCAATCCTCCAAAGAACTGCCGTATCCATGTTCCAAGCCCCAACCCGCGCAGCCTAGAAGCACTGAGTTCACAAACCAAAATTGAAGGGCGCCGTGACGAAAGTTGTCTCAATTATTTTGATAGGAATGTTCGTTGACTACTGAAACTTTTCCGATAGATGTTTCACGATGGATTGAGGTAGAACCGCCGGCCGATCACGATTACGAGGGCTGTCGCGACTGGTTTACGAGTACCAATCAATCGCAGGTGCAATGGCGAGTCTATCTGGACAACGGCCGCATTTGCGCTGAAATATTTGATCCGATCGTGGCGAGCCGACTACGCCCCGTTTGCGCACCACCATTTCCTCTGTTTGAGCCTAAGGGTTCTCGAGGAATATCTGAGACGGAAACTTACAACTTCAAGTCAATTCAAGTTTCAGATGGTTGGATTGTTGAGTATTACAGAGGCGAGTTTGGCGGCAAGCTTTACTGGTACTCCAGTGATGGGTTCGATATATACAAGATTTCAAATCATAATGTCCTTCAGTTTTTTTACTGGCAAGGCAATCTCCATGCAGTCGAAGGGTGTGACCATATGGCAACCTTTCAAGGATCACTTCTTCGGCTTGAAAAGAATAAAGATGATAGTGGTTGGGCTGCGATAACAGTACTTGACCTTGGTGGCGCACCGTATTTGGTAGCCGAACGAAAATCTGGATCTCTGCTGATCACCTTGGGCCTTAGTGTTGTCGAAGTCAAACAAAATATTGTTTGCCGAACTATCCTCGACAATTCTAAAAGTGTTTGCGGGTGGTCTCGTCTTTACCCTAACAATTCAGTGCTGAGCGCAGACGATCAGAGGCTGTATATTGGTATGCGCCGGTTTGTTGCGGAATTGGATATTCAATCTGGTGCACTTCGCTATCTAGTGCCAAGCTTTGTAACGTAAAGGTCGCTCGCCCAATGTGAATTCGCGGGTGCATGAGGCCACCCTAAGGTAAGTCCTCATCTTTGGCGGACTCAGACTGCCCCCCAAATTGTCTATCAACGAGACGCTCTATTGCGTTGCCCACCACTAGTACCAAGCCTGTGGCAA
>CAIZGG010000158.1 GCA_903932425.1 uncultured beta proteobacterium
CTTGTCGGGCGAGGCCGCTTGAGGCGTCATGCTGATTCACTGCGCGTTAAGTGGATCCAGTTTAGGATCCGCTGCTGGCCCCACGCCGGCACCCTGGATCCCGTGGCGAGTCATCGATTCTTTGACGATGCCTTGGGCTTTCATGTCCTCAACAAAAGTGCGCAAAAATAAGGCCGCCTCGAGACCCTTGCTTTTGGGGACGCCCATCGCCTGATTGATCACCATGAAGCGTTCCTTCAATAAACGAACGCCACCCATCCCTTTGGTATCGGCTTCTAGCTGCTGCCTGACCCCTGCAGCCACTTCATAGCCCTTGCCTAAAAAGCTGCTGACGACGATTTGCGAAGAGGCAACTCTTTCGAGCGTCGCCTGTTTAAGGTGGCGCGTTAAAAATAGGTCGTAAGCACTGCCTTTGCCGACCGCAACGCGGTTGGTGCTCACATCGACTTGCTCGTTACGTTGGATGCTCGAGTTCTCGCGCACTAGGTAATAGCCCTCGATTTGTACGTAGGCGGCGGTAAAGGCAATGTCTTTACCGCGTTCGGGATCTACCGCAAAAAAGCCAACATCGGCGCGTCCCGCCTCAATAGTCGCGACTGATTTGCCGGCAGTCTCGTTGACAATCAGCTCGACCGGTACCCCAAGTTTCTTGCCGAGTTGGGTGGCCAGATCAATTGAGATTCCAAAGGGTTTGCCCTGTGCGTCGAGGTTGGCGAGTACGGGGTTGCCCACGTTCAGCGAGGCCCGTAGCACCCCTGTCGGGGCAAAAATTTTGATCAGATCGGCGTTCATTGCTGAATAATCCTTGGTCGTAAGTTGTGTTTGAGCGTAGCTTTCGCTCTGTAAATGACTGAGCAGGAGTGCGCTCACGGTCAGTAGGGTTAGAAATCGTTTGAGCATTTTCGTTTCGCAGGTGCGCCTTCAGCGTGAATAACCTCGTTCTGTGGATCTTGAGAGAACGCTGCGTTGGTAACCATAACAGAAGAACTTAGGACGGCTCAAATGTACCCTCAGCGTCTATAATTGTTGCTTAGGAATGTTCAAATCCTCTGGGACCATTTGCATATCAGGCTCTGTTTGTTTACGCAGACAGCGGTCATCCTTCAACAAGAGCACTCATACAAGAAATCACTATGCACACACCATACTTCAGTTTGACAGCCAGCGCTCGCCTGTTGTTTCTTGCCGCTTCGATGTCCGTGTTTGCTGCGACAGGTTTGGCGCAAACTGTTCCCGCCAGCGCTATCGCGACCGTCAATGGTGTTCCGGTCCCTCAGGCGCTTCTTGAACAAAGTGTTAAAGCCAACCTTGCACAGGGTCAAAAAGATTCGCCAGAGTTGCGTCAAATCATCCGGGATGAGTTGATCAATCGCGAAATCTTGGCGCAGGAAGCGGCTCGCTTAGGGCTAGATAAAACACCCGAATCGCAAACGCAGTGGGCGCAACTGCGTCAGAACTTTATGGTTGAAATTCTGCTCAATGATCAGATGAAACGCAATCCGCTGAGTGAGGCCGCACTTAAAGCAGAATATGACCGGCAGGTGGTGCTTTGGAAAGATCAGCAACAATATCGGTTGAGTTTGATCGTGACGGCAACTGAAGATGAAGCGAAAGCGATACTGGCACGCTTGCGTAAGGGTGAGGCGTTTTCTAAAGTGGCGACCGAAAAATCAATTGATCCTAGCAAAAAAGACGGTGGTAATGTGGGCTGGGTGTTAGCAGCCCAGATTCTGCCTGCGATCTCAAACGTGATGGTCAATTTAACGAAAGGTGCCTTGGCGGCCGCACCTATTCAAACTCAAGCGGGCTGGAACGTCATCAAGCTTGAAGAAACTCGTCCGTTTAAGACGCCTACCTTTGAAGAGGCTCAAAACGACATTCGTCAAATGATGCTGCAGAAGCAGCGCTCGGATTACGTTAAAACTTTACGCGACAACGCCAAAGTGGCGCAGTAGGGCGAGAGGCCAGTGGATTTCAAGCGCTGGTGCCCCCGGCGAGAATCGAACTCACAACCGCTCGCTTAGAAGGCGAGTGCTCTATCCAATTGAGCTACGGGGACAACGCGGCACTATTCTAACGCCTCTGCTCTATTTTTATTAAAGCGCTATGTCGCAACTATTTGTGGTGCACCCCGAGAACCCTCAAAGCCGTCTGCTCAAGCAGGCTGCTCAACTGTTGCTTGATGGTGGTCTGGTAGCTGTGCCGACAGATTCAAGCTACGCCGTTGTGGCCAGACTAGACGACAAGGGGGCGGCGGATGCTTTGCGCAAGTTGCGCGGGTTGGATGATCGGCATCACCTCACGATTCTTTGCCGTGACTTAGCTGAAATCAGTCAGTTTGCTCGGGTCGATAACGCGCAGTATCGGTTGCTTAAACTTGCGACCCCGGGGCCATGGACGTTTATTCTTGAGGCCTCGCGCGAGGTGCC
>CAIZGG010000159.1 GCA_903932425.1 uncultured beta proteobacterium
TAGGTATCCTGCCGTTTGAGGGTGAGGTGTCTCTCTTGGGCCAACCGTTGCAACAACAAGCTAGGCAGCTTCGGGCACGACGCAATGCGTGGCTTGCTCAGGGCTCGGTGCAAAGTGCAGACGACCTCACTGCCTACGACGTTGTGATGCTCGGTCGGATCCCTTACCAGTCTTGGCTTGGTGGCCAAAGTTCGGCCGATCACGTCGCGGTTGAGCGCGCACTCAAACTGACCCATACCTGGGAACGGCGCGACCGCACGCTGAACACGCTCTCGGGCGGTGAAAAACAGCGCGTATTACTCGCCAGGCTGCTGGCAGTCGAGGCCGAAATTTTCTTGATGGATGAGCCTTTGGCAAATCTTGACCCTCCTCACCAGGTCGATTGGTTAGTGTTGGTGCGCCAGTTAATCGCCCAAGGCAAAACAGTTGTGAGCGTCATGCACGAAGTCACCTTCGCCCTCTATGCCGATGACTTGATCGTGATGTCTGACGGAAACATCCAATACGCAGGCAAACGCGACGAGCCTGCCTTACACCGTGAAATAGAAAGCGTCTTTGAACACCGCATTGCCATACAAGCTTTAAGCACCCATTGGGTCGCGCTTCCAACACTCACTTAACACTCACTTAACACTGGATCTTTTGCTATGGAAATTGTTACACCACCAACCGAAAAACCTTATGAAAAATCGACGGGTGAGCGCCGAGGATTGTTGATCATCAACACCGGTGACGGTAAAGGTAAAAGCACGGCTGCCTTCGGCTTAGCGATGCGGGCACACGGACGCGGCAAAGCGGTCAAAATTTTTCAGTTTATGAAAGTGCCGAGTGCACGCTTTGGCGAGCACCGCGTGTTTGAACAATTAAATGTTCCGATCGAAGGCTTAGGCGATGGCTTTAGTTGGAAGAGCCAAGATCTTGAACATTCAGCACAACTCGCACGCGATGGCTGGGCCAAGGCAAGCGCAGCGATCTTGAGCGGCGAATTCTTTATGGTGACACTTGACGAACTCACCTATCCGATTACTTTTGGCTGGGTTCCGCTTGAAGACGTAATGCAAACCTTACGCACTCGCCCACCAGAGGTACACGTCGTGATCACGGGTCGCCGCTGCCCGGCAGAAATCATTGAGCTTGCAGATACTGTGACTGAGATGACCATGATCAAACATGCCTTCGATGCAGGTGTCCCCGCACAGCGAGGAATCGAAGATTAATGTGTTCGCCTAATAACGATCGCTGTACGCGACAGCACCGGCAAGATTTGCCTGAAGGGACTCGCGTGCTGCTGGCATCACTTTGTCAGACAGCGTACAAATGACAGCACGTTGCGTGATGGTGCTTGGCACAACAAGCGGTGCTGGCAAGAGTTGGCTGGCGACAGCGCTGTGTCGATGGTATGCGCGTCAAGGCTTGAAGGTCGCGCCCTTTAAAGCGCAAAACATGAGTAACCACGCGCGCGTCGTCGCAACGACGGGCGGTGTGGGCGAGATCGGGGCGGCTCAATATTTTCAAGCTTTAGCGGCCCACGCCGTGCCCGAGGTTCGTATGAACCCCGTGCTGTTAAAGCCAGAGGCAAACTCGGGTAGTCAGGTGGTCTTGCTGGGTCAAGTGAACGCAGAACTGACAAACATACCTTGGCGTGATCGCAGCGAAACACTTTGGCCTTTTATTACCGAGTCTCTAGACGCACTGCGTGCCGAGAACGATGTGGTGGTAATCGAGGGTGCGGGGTCACCGGCAGAAATCAATTTGATGGATCGTGACATCGTCAATCTGCGGGTCGCACAGTACGCTCAAGCACGTTGTCTACTGATCACTGACATTGATCGTGGCGGCGCTTTCGCGCACTTGTACGGCACCTGGAGTTTGCTTGCTAAGGCTGACCAAGCACTGATTCATGGATTTGTCTTGAACAAGTTTCGCGGAGACGCCCGCCTATTGAGCCCTGCGCCAGAAAAGCTCTTAACGTTAACCGGTGTCCCAACCATTGCAACGCTACCTTACTGGCGAGAGCACGGCCTACCCGAAGAAGACGGTTTATTTGACGACCGCAGTCAGCCCTTTGCTCAAGACGCGCGAATGGTTGCAATTATCGCCTACCCTTATGCAAGCAATCTTGATGAGTTTGAACCTCTTAAAAAAATACCCAGTCTACGAGTGGTGTGGGTGCGGCATCTCAATCAGCTCTCTGCGCTCACAAAGAATGACTGGCTAATATTGCCAGGGTCTAAGCAGACCAGCGCTGATCTCAGTTGGCTGCAGGAACAGGGCTTAGCGCAAGCGGTACAGACTCATGCCCAACAAGGGGGTGCCGTGCTCGGCATTTGCGGCGGACTTCAAATGTTAGGTCAGCGTATGCTCGATCCGCATGGCGTGGATGGCGCTGCCGAGGGGCTGGGGCTACTACCTCTCGCGACTGAGTTTTCTAAGATTAAAACTGTTCGGCACGCTGAAGTGCAGTTTGCTTCGCTCTCTGGCGTTTGGGCCGCACTTTCAGGAGTCAAGTGTCGCGGATATGAAATTCATCAAGGGCATACACACTCTCCTTCTGGTCAAGCGCACGAAATCATCAAAGACCTTGCTTGGCAAAGCGCCTCGGGCGCAGTGCTAGGCCTTTATCTTCACGGGCTGTTTGAAGATCCGTCTGCACTCACCGCCTTGTTCGGTATAGAGGTGCCCACCTTAGACACCGTCTTTGAGGGTTTGGCCGACGCCCTTGACCGCAATATCGCCCCAGGTTTTTTAAAACAATTAATTGCTTGATCAAGCACAAGTCACGTATGAATTTTATCCAACCGAAGCTTCAAGACTTACAGCAGCCAGCACTGCTCGCACAGTTGCAATACAAGCTCAATAACAAAACTAAACCCGTTGGTTCGCTGGGCGCGTTAGAGACACTCGCACAACAACTTGGCCTGATCTTGCAAACAGACTCGCCCTTACTACAAGCCCCTCAGTTGGTCGTCTTTGCCGCCGATCACGGCTTGGCAAAACAGGGCGTATCAGCCTACCCCAGTGATGTCACGTGGCAGATGGTCAACAACTTTTTGGCCGGAGGTGCGGCGGTCAGTGTGCTTGCCCGCCAGCATGGCTTGACGCTCACCATCGCCGACTGTGGAGTCAGGCACACCTTCGAGCCACAACAGGGCTTGTATGCCTGCAAAGTCGCTTACGGTACTGCCGACTCGTCCCAACAAGCTGCCATGTCTGCAGAACAATGTGCGCAAGCACTTTTAAATGGGCAAGACTTAGTGAAATCCTTACCCGGCAATGTCCTGTTACTGGGTGAGATGGGGATCGGTAATACCTCAGCCGCCTCGCTGCTACTCGCCCGACTGACTGGCCTACCCCTCGAACAGTGCGTCGGCGCTGGCACGGGCTTAGCTCAGCAAGGCATCCAACACAAAACAAAGGTTTTGCAACAAGTATTTTCGCTGCACGCGCACGCGCAGGAGCCACTGCAAGCACTCGCCGCCTTTGGCGGCTTTGAAATTGCGACCATGGTGGGCGCCATTTTTGAGGCGGCCGCCAGCCAGCGTGTCATCGTCGTCGATGGCTTTATCACCAGCGCGGCTGTGCTAGTTGCTAGCAAACTCGAACCTCTGGTCTTGCAGCGTTGTATCTTTGCCCACAGCTCTGACGAACGTGGTCACGCGTTATTGCTTGAGCGACTACATGCCAAAGCATTATTACACCTGCAGTTGCGCTTAGGCGAAGGATCGGGTGCGGCGCTGGCCTGGCCCTTACTTGTGTCCGCCTGTAACGTACTGTCTCAGATGGCAAGCTTCGACTCAGCCGGCGTCTCACACGCTGGCTCATAAACAGGAGGGTCGCTTATGCAATGCGTGCGTCACTTTTTACTTGCTTTGCAATACTTCACTCGCATCCCCTTGCCGACAAGCGTGGCGCGCTGGGTAGGATTTAACGCCACGATGCAACGAGCAAGCCTGGCGCACTTTCCAGGAGTAGGGTGCCTCGTCGGTGCATTAACCGGTACGGCCTTCTATTTGTTTGCCACGCGGCTTCCAGTTGTCAGTACGGCACCTTGGCTCGCAGCTTGCCTCAGCACAGTGCTGAGCGTGATGCTCACCGGTGCCTTTCACGAAGATGGCTTAGCCGATACGTCAGATGGCTTGGGCGGCATGGTCACGCGAGAGCGTGCGCTTGAGATCATGAAAGACTCACGCATTGGCAGCTACGGTGCTACAGCCCTTATCCTGGCCCTCTCAACGAAACTCGCACTGCTCACAATGCTAGGGCAAATCAATCTTGCACTGGCAGCCTGGAGCCTGTTTGCCGCGCATGTTTGTTCTAGAGTCATGCCTCTGCTGATTGCAGCACTCTTACCCAACGTTGGCGACGATGTCACGACTAAAACCAAACCACTCGCCAACAAAATATCTTTGTACACGTTGCTCGTTGCCTTAGTCTGGCTAGCACTTGCCGACCTCGCCTTTGCCTCACAGCACTCGTCTATTCTGTTACTTTGGGCAACCGGGTGTAGCTTAGTTGCCTTTGCGCTGATGCTGCGCTTATTCGCCCGTCGCCTAAACGGTTTCACAGGTGATGCGCTCGGCGCCACTCAACAGGTATGCGAGCTCGCCTTTTATCTTGGTGTCTTGCTAGGGCTCGCTCAATGAAGCTTTGGCTTGTGCGTCATGCGCAACCTCTGATCGCAGAGGGCCTCTGCTATGGGCAGCTCGACATCGCAGCCGACCCGAGTGCAACTGAGCAGGCTGCAAAAAAAATTGCGCCACTCTTGCCTCAACAGGCAATGCTCTACTGTTCTGCTCTGCAACGCGCGCAACAGCTTGCGCAAGCCTTACATGAATTGCGTCATGACTTAATACTTAACGTCGATCCACGCTTAAATGAAATGAATTTTGGCACTTGGGAAGGCATCGCTTGGGATGCAATTCCTCAGACCGCCTTCGATACGTGGCTAGACGATTTTGATGCACACCGGTTTGGCAACGCGCAAAGCGTGCGCGACGTACTCACTCGAACCTACGAGGCGCTCAACCAGTGCTCGGCCTACCAAAATGTTGTCTGGGTGACTCACGCTGGCGTCATTCGCGCAGTGAACTATCTAAAACAATTTGGGTTGAGCTCGCTCGCAACCAGCGACAAATGGCCCGCAAAGGCGCCCGCCTTTGGCGAGCACCAGTGCTTAAGCTTTTAACGCAGCGACCACTGCATCGCCCATCTCTGCCGTGCCGATGGCTTTAGTGCCCGCTTCAAAAATATCTGCAGTGCGATATCCTTGCGCCAGCACCGCGCCAACCGCACGTTTAATACGCGCGCTCTGCTCTGGCAGCTTGAACGAATAATCTAGCATCATTGCAGCCGATAAAATAGAAGCCAAAGGATTAGCGATATTTTTTCCGGCGATATCTGGCGCAGTGCCATGAACAGGTTCGTACAAGCCACGACCATCTGGGCTCAGCGAGGCCGAAGGCAACATACCGATTGAGCCTGTCAACATTGCCGCTGCGTCTGAGACGATATCGCCAAACATATTACCCGTCACAACCACATCAAACTGCTTAGGTTGTCGCATCATCATCATCACAAAGGCATCAACCAACGCGTTTGAGTATTCAACGTCTGGATATTGCTTACTGACACGCTCAGCGACCTCACGCCAAAGCTGCATCGTATCTAGAACATTAGCCTTATCCACTGAACAAACCTTGCCCTTGCGCTGACGAGCAGCTTTAAAGGCCACATGAATAATGCGCTCGATTTCAGGTTCTGTGTAATACATCGTATTGATCCCGACCCGCACTCCCTGCGCGTTTGTGCTTACTCCGCGTGGCTCACCAAAATAAATATCGCTGCTGAGTTCACGCAAAATCAATAAATCCAAACCTTCGACTAAGTGCGGCTTGAGTGATGAGGCGCCAATCAACTCGGGAAACATAAAAATAGGGCGATAGTTAGCAAATAAATCGAGCTCTTTACGCAAGCGCAATAAACTTGCGCCTGCACGCATCTCATAGGGAGTGGCTTCATCACCCGGCAACCCGGCCGAGCCAAA
>CAIZGG010000160.1 GCA_903932425.1 uncultured beta proteobacterium
CTGCTTGCGCGTGCAAACAATATGCAAGCGGACGTTGCCAACTTTATTTCAGCAACTGCTATCTCTACTCAAAGTGCGCGCAGCCTCAAGGCTACGGGCAACATGGTGAAACATTTTGATACGAAAAATAGTTCAGTTCGCTAGCAGTTTTAGATCTCTCTAAAACTAAAATTGCATGTGACTCACGCACTTAAGGTAATACTGAATGGAAACTAGATTAGCCAAACTTGAAGCCATCATCCCGACCCTTGCCACGCGCGAAGATTTGGCAAGGCAAAAGGCAGATGAAACCATGCAGCGAATAGATCGCTTAATCGCAGGATTAAGCGCTGACTTTGATCGTAAGCTTTCTAAAATCAACGACGCAATTCTTGAATTGCGTAAAGATATTGATCGTAAATTTACGTTCCTGATGATCGTACAAATCGCGACCCTCTTTGCCCTCATTGGCCTGTTGTCGAAGATCACGAATATTGTTTAGCCATCGCTATTAACGGTTGCACAGGTAGCGAGTGTTGACCTATGCCAAACGGGCAGATAGCTTCTAGACCAGAAGGCACTAATGGATACAGCAGTCCCGATACTGAACGCCTCAGAGGACACTAATATGGGATCACCTGTAACAGAGCGCTCAGCTGTTCGTTATGACAACTACGTACCAGAGCAAGCTCGCGTTCGCTTAGAAGAGATCGTTGCAACAATCAACGCGGTCGCCCAGCAATTTGACGGAGACGCCGCAAAAACTGCCGCGTGGTTTAACGCACGTAACCCGCTGCTCGGCGATGCGTCACCTTGTGACATGATTCGCTTGGGTCGCTACCAACGCCTGCGCAGTTTCATTATGCAGGCCATGAAAGGTCAAACTATTGCCAAGTAGCGAGAGCAATTATTATTAAAAATCAATATAAGAGTTACCGTACGCCGCAAACAATTACACCTAGCGTTCTCGGTGTTAATTCTTAAGCCTCAGCACTTGCGTCATTTCACTTTCAATCACAGAGTGCCGCAGGCTCATCTCGATTCGTTCTTCTAAGGTAATTTTTGACATGATGTTCATGCAGACCTTTCAGTGCGAACCTTCTTTACTTTAGGAAAGACTTCGTGAACCAGTCTACTTTCAGCAAGAGGCTCAGCCATGGCATCTTTAAGCGACTCACGCATACCGGGAATTGATAACAAATACACAGTTTCTTGGATGGCGCTCCAATCTTCTTCGGCAAACTCTTCAGCATGAATATTGTCAGGCGTGATTCCAGCTAATAACTCGTCAAGTCGTGTTTTTTTAGACACAATCGGTTCAATGACAATCTTGCCATTAAGCACATTCATATTGACAGCCTGGCCTAGCGTTAACTGGGCGAGCTCCATGACTGAATTCGGCATTCGCAACGCGGGGCTGTTGCCCCATTTTTTGATGATTTCTTTCATGAATAACTCTAGCTACTTAACAATTTCTTGGGCCTTAGCACGCTTGAATTTAGCTTCAATTATTTAGCCCACACTAGACGGAGCGACTGAAACTCAATTGCCCACTGCTCAAGATGCCGCCAGATCAACTTCATTGGCATCCGACCGTGCTGAGCGGCTTCTTGGACCGCCGCCACTAAGAGCGCAAGCGGTGCTTCGTCTAAAAATGTTGCGATATGAGCAACCAAACTAGCCGGTACAACCCCTGACACTAGAGCCGTTTTCAGCTCTTTAGGTTGGATTACCGTTTTGTAACTCACGCTGGCTGATTGACTGGCCATTTGCAGAGCATGACGCAACTGCCTTGGCTGCCAAGTAGTCATGTCTAAGCCCAACAGGTCAAATAGAACTAACAACTTGGTGACACCGACCTCTTTAAGCGTACCGCCCTCAAGTTGCTTTACAGTTGCACGCGACAGGCCAGACATTCGCGCCAGTTGTATCTGAGTTAACCCAAGTTGTTCTCTGCGGCTTTGCACTAACGCACCAATTTCAACTAGGTTCATGTCATGACGAAATTAATCGTTCGTTCTACCTTGCCATCCCACACCACCTTAGCGGTGAGCTTGAGTGACCGATGCAGCGTATGTGCAATCAGCATCTCTGCACAATCACGGACACTAAACATCAGTTCATCGAGACTAGGGGCCTCGGCGACTAACCCTGCCAAATCTGTACTTGTTGCGATATACACGTCAGCCTCGTCATCGTGCATGACCTGAATCCTGAGCGACAACGGAACACCGAGACGGGCAGCTAGTTTCCAGAACGCGAGACCTACTCGATACATTTTTATCTCTTGATAAGGCAAGCCGATATCATGACGATTTCTATCAAGAAAAGTGTTTCAGCAACGATCTTTTTGGTAACTAAATTGTTAGCGTTTGTAACAAGTCAATCGGTAAGATTCTACAAACCGCCTTTATTTGAAAATTCCAATTTTTAATTTCTACCCCCGACGTCATAAAACCATCAGGCGGCACGAACCATCCCGGGCACCCTACCTAGCCAACATTTTTAACCAAGCAGTAAGTCACGACCACTAAACTCGTTAACGTAACAATCAAAGTTGTAAGTACGTTCCAAGCTTGGGCAGACATTTCGCGACGAAAGGTCACCTCAAACCGAGCCACATCATCGCGCGTTGCCAAGGTTTCGACTAGGGCCTCTAGCTTTGCAGTCATCATTTTGCGCGGGAGACCCCACCCTTCAGGGCGGGGAGCGATAGCGCAGAACGCGCAAGCGTTCCTCGCATTGGTGGCGTTCCTATCGAGTCCATTTTTGCCACCTGTTGGTAACCATAACCATCAGCGCGCTGCATAACGGTGCAGTGCGCATGGCTAATACCTTGAACTAAGCCTTTGCTCGTTTGGATGTTGAAACTTCCACTTGCGCGCACGGCCACGCGCCCCGCGTGCGTACCAGCATTCTTACCCTTCTTGACTACGGCTTTGACTAGGTCGCCGGTTTGGAAGCCTTTAACGCTCTTTTTACGCATTAAGTAGCCGCGTGCAAAGCCGTACTTGTTTATGCGCGTGCGCTGGTAGCACCCGCGCCCGGTGCATTTGATCTGTAGCGTCGGTTTGTTCCAGGCGGCAAGGTTTGCAATCTCACCCACGCAGGCTGCGTCAAGCGCGTGTGTTTTAGGGATGCCCAACTGCAGGCGGTTGAACTTTGTTCGCCCGCCTGAGGCGACAGTCACAGGGAGCCCCGTGGCGTTGAGTGCATTAAAAAGCGACCAGCGCGTAGCGTTCACCGCTGCCGCATCTTTGAGCGGCGCTTTTGCGTGCGCCAGCACGCGTTTCAGACGCGCTGCGTCTTTGGCTAAAAAGACGCTGATATCTTGCGCACCCTTCTTCTGGTTGCAGCTGTGACAAGCAAGGGTTAGATTCGATACTCGATCCGAGCCGCCGCGACTGCGTGCGGTGATGTGGTCGATCTCCAGAGGCGTGTCTTTGAGATCACAATAGCCGCACTTGCGACCCCATTTTTCGAGCAGATATTCGCGCATCTCGTACCCAAACAGGGTGCCTTGTTGGTACAGTACGCCTGAGATGTCACGACCTTCGGCCTGCGCTTGGAGCGCCTGCATATCAAAGCGCGCAAGCTCTTGAGCAAGGTGCGCGACAGGCGCGTAGCGCATGAGTCTACGCACCCAAGAGCGCGTGGTGTGTACGCGGTGCTGCAAGCTGGGTGCCAACCAGCCCTTTTTCTTATTCCCACGATTTAAAAACCGCGGCGCGCGATAGCGCAAGTTAGCGCGCCGGCGACGCCGCATTTGCCTGCGTGCCGTGAGAGCCTCTGAGATTTGGCGACCCCGATGCTGCAGCTCTATGAGGTGAAGCACGTGGGCTGATTTTTTAACCTCACCTGTGTGGTTCTGAACCAGAGCGCTTACGCGCACCACAGCAAGACCCGTCACTTTGCTGCCAGGATCGATCTTGACTTCGAAGGGTTGCACTGCGCAAGACTTCGCCTCGCGATCCGTCAGACGGATCACAAAGGGCACGAGCTTGTGCACGCGCGCCCGTGCGCACGCAAGGAGCAACCTTGCGCGCTTCTCGGTGCACGGCATGAGCACCTTGCTTTGTCTGTCCAACACAAAAACTGCCATATTTAACTGTCCTTTAAAACAACGCTGTCTTTCCAGCCGTCAGCCCTTACGGGCCTTGTTACGGCGTCTCGAAAACTACTCGATCCGCGCGCCCTTCGACAATGTCAGTCAGCAGCTTCGGACTTGCGTCCTAAGCGGTCACCTTCAGCGCTTTACCTTTCGCCAGCATGATCACCGCCTTGTAGAGCTTGGAACTCAGGAAGCATCCCAAGGTACGTCTTGTACTTCTGACTAACGTAGCAACGATGTTTTGTTGCTGAGTCTGGTCAACCTGGCTCTTAAGATGATTAGTCTTTCAAGCTCCGTCCTTCAGGGCGAGGTAGTTGACTTCAGCGAATACAAAAACATCGATAAGCACATTGCAATTGCACTAGCCGATAACGTTGCAATACCCCCTCCTATCCAAATAAGGTATTTGTTCGAGGTTTTTAGGCTAGAGACGTCTGCCCGAAACTCAATAAAGTCTTTTTTGCAGTCATCGATCAGAACTTTAACGCCTGAAATTTCTGTTGATATTTTGGCCTCGAGCGTGGCACTGACTTGCAACAAATCAGCTTTAGTGGCGTATTGACGATGCTCTTCGTGATAAACCTGTTGCAGCGTCTGGCCGTGTACCTGAGCTTGCTGTCTTGAAACTCCAGGGGCTTCTAGTTCAACCACATACGACAGTGGATTAAAAAGTGTCATATCGGCTTACCCACCATTTTTTGCAAAGTAATACGTCACACTGACCAGTAACGTTGATGTGCAGATCAAGGTTAAAAGGATCTTCCAGGTTTGCGCGTTTACGGCTTGGTGGATACGGTTAATGTCGCGGCGAATACCTGACACATCGCATTGAATGCCTGAAATTTCACGACACAGCTTCACTTCAAGCCGAGCAAGATCCTCACGCGTTGCTACGGTTGCCATGGCTGCTTCGAGTTTTGCTACGCGCAATTGCATCGTGAGCCCTCTTTGTTGAACAAAGAGAATTTTACGAACATCTTCAACATGGTCAACGCGACTTGAGCAAGAAATTTTTGCGGTTTACAAATTGTTACCAATTTTTAGCCGCATCCTGCCCTCTTTGCACCAAAGGCACCGCAGGGGCAACGGCATTGCTACCAGCAGCTTTGCTAAAGCCCTTTCACCGCGCCTTCAAATACTCACTTTCAATCGCCTCAAAAACTTCTACAGGCACGGTAGCAGCAAATTTTTTGCGCCGATTAATTGACAGTTTTCCGTTTTGCTCCATGCACGACAAGACCAACACATTGAGATCTTTGCCTCGCACGTCATAGCGGCTATCTATCGCGCGATAGATCAAGTCGTATCGCGCCAAGAACTCGGCCTCTTCTTTCAAATCTTTTTCAAGCGCTTGTTCAGCCATCTCTA
>CAIZGG010000161.1 GCA_903932425.1 uncultured beta proteobacterium
CCTCTGGCTCAGGGCCCACATATTTGCCAGGGTCGGCGGCACCGTGCGCTTTACCAAAGGCGTGCCCGCCTGCAATCAGGGCAACGGTTTCTTCGTCGTTCATGGCCATGCGTGCGAAGGTTTCACGAATATCGCGCGCAGCAGCTAGCGGATCTGGCTTACCGTTGGGGCCCTCAGGGTTGACGTAGATCAAGCCCATTTGCACCGCACCTAAGGGATTTGCAAGCTCGCGATCGCCGCTGTAGCGTTCGTCGGCTAGCCATTTACCCTCCGAGCCCCAGTAAATCTCTTGATCAGCGCTCCACGTGTCAGCGCGACCGCCACCAAAGCCTACGGTTTTTAAGCCCATTGACTCAAGCGCGACATTGCCAGCCAAGATAAACAAGTCTGCCCACGAAAGTTTGTGACCATATTTTTGCTTAATTGGCCAGAGCAAACGCCGAGCTTTATCCAAGTTGCCATTGTCAGGCCAGCTATTGAGCGGTGCAAAGCGTTGCGCGCCTGAGCCTGCGCCGCCGCGGCCGTCCGCAATGCGATAGGTGCCTGCACCGTGCCAGGCCATTCGTACAAAAAAGGGACCATAGTGGCCGTAATCGGCTGGCCACCAGTCTTGCGAGTCAGTCATTAAGGCGTGCAAGTCTTTAATCACCGCCTCAAGGTTCAGGCTTTTAAAGGCTTGCGCGTAGTCAAAGTGTTCGCCCAGTGGATTCGAGTTCGCAGCTAAGGCGCGCAGTGGCTTAAGGTTCAGTTGTTGTGGCCACCAGTCAGCATTTGTTGCTCCGCCTGAAACGTGGTTCGGTTTGGTCTCGCCTGAGAAAGGGCATTTTGCTTCGTTTGACAAGATGTTCTCCTGTGTCGGTGCACTATGTGATTCAGTATGGGGCTTGAGGGCGATAGCGCCTAACGATTTTTTACCATGCCGCTGTTACGTCTCTAAAGTATTTACCTTCTCTGACGATTGTTAGAGTATGGTGCATCAAGTGAACGCTTGATTGGGAGGGCGCTGTACGTGCAAAAAATCTCAACATCCGGCCAGGCAAGCGTAAAAAATAAATGGGCCTGTTGGAGGCCCGTCTACCCCTACACTTGGGCGATCTGGCAGCAGTCCAGTTACCGTCACTTCGCAAAGTGTATGAACGCGCTAGAGGGCGCGACGATTCTTGATTTGGGCACGGGAATTGGCTCCTACATCCCATTACTCAAGCTCAGACCGGGTACTCGCATGATCTTTACGGATCCTGATCCCATAGCACTTGCACGGGCTCAGTCGATTCAAAGCGACTCTTCAAATCACTTTTCGTTTGACGTCCTCGACGCGACTGGCGCGCTTGAGAAATATTCAGCGGTCACACATGTCTCCATGCTTCATGTGTATTCCGTTTTGCCGGATCCGGTTGGCTTGCTCGAACAATGTCATCGCCAAACACCCAAAGCTCTCCTAATGATTTATTTATCTAAATTTAATGGCAGGCTCGGGCTAAATTTTCTATCGACCGTGTTTGGCTTTTCACAAATCGATCGCGACTTACTACAAACAAAATTTGCGATGAGTTCGGTCGGTGGCAACAATCAGGTGTTTCAAGGCTATGCATGATCTCGATCCGTCGCCGCTGGAGCTATATCCTTGGCTGTGCGGTCATTTTGACAGGCGTGCTGACGGGCGCGTACGTGACTACCCGAACACGCAGCCAAAATTTGCTTTTTTTTAAAGCCCCATCTTCCTGCAGACTGGAATATTGTTGAGATTGATCAGTTAACGGCAGATGCAGTAGCGCGTGCGCTTTTATCTAGTTCTATCTTTATGTCGTTCTGCGATCTTGAAGGCTTTGGCTTGCCACCGCTTGAAGCGGCTTTTTGCGGCAACGCCGTGGTCGGTTACACGGGGCAGGGCGCAAGAGAATATTTCGAACCGCCGATTTTTAAGACGATCGAAAGCGGCAACATACACGCCTTTGTGTTGGCAATGATCGCAACGATCGCCGAGATCGAACTTGGTTCGCTTGAACAAGCCGAATTCTCAGCCCAGCTGAGCGCCCTTAAAAGCCATTATTCAGTTGAAAAACAGAGAGAACAGTTGCGGGTCTTTGCAGACCGGGTACAAGAAGTGATGGCTTAAGGCCGCGCTCTTGTTTTTGCAACGCGATTATTTGCGCTCGGTCGCAGCGTAAAGCAGGGCGGTGACCGGCAGACAAAAGCCAATCCAAGCACTCAGTGTCCAACCGCCTTGAGCAAAGGCCCAAGCGCCAACGCCAGAGCATAGTGCCCCGCCCACGAAGAACGTGGCCATAAACATACCGTTGAGCCGGCCGCGATATTCGGCTGGCAGTAAAAAGATTGCCCGCTGACCTAATGCAAGATTTGCCGAAACGCCAAAGTCGAGTGCGATTGCTGCAACGACTAGCCAGGCCAGTGAGGAAGTCGAACCCAGATCGATCACCTCAGTCAGTAAAAAGGCAAAGGCCACGGCAAGCATCGCAAAAATTGTCGCGGGGCGACTCCAGCCTTTGTCAGCGACGCGACCCGTCAGCGGGGCTGCAATCGCCCCTGAGACTCCCGCCAATGCGAATAATGCGATTCCGGCTTGAGAGAGATTGAATAGTGGGCTTGCGAGAAGCAACGGTACCGTTGTCCAAAACAAGCTAAAGCCACCGAACAAACACGAGTGGTAAAACGCTCTCCGGCGCAGCACGGGCTCTGTGACCATGAGTCGTAGCATCGAGGCGATGAGGGCGCCGTAACCCATGGTCGAGCTTGGCTTTCGCTCAGGAAGCACCCGTGCTAAGAGGATCAGCAGCAGTATCATGCAGCCGGCCGAAACGAAAAAAATCATGTGCCACGAACTGAACTGCGTTAAAAAGCTTGCCACTGGCCGGGCAAGCATGATCCCCAGCATGAGTCCGCTCATGACGTTGCCTACTACCCGCCCACGCATGGCCGCCGGCGTGAGATGCGCTGCGAAGGGTACGATAATTTGCACGGCAACAGCGCCAAGGCCGATAAAAAGTGCGGCCACGAGAAATGGTACAGCCTTAGTCGAGAGCCCTGCGCAAAGGAGCGCCACGATGCACACCCCCAAGCAATAGAGGGTGAGTCGTTTGTTTTCGATCAGGTCAGCGAGTGGCACGATGAGTAGCAACCCCACGCCATAGCCGACCTGACCCATGGTCACGATTAGGCCGGCTGTTTGAGGCGACAGACCAAGCGAGGCCGCAATCGGCCCAATTAGCGGCTGTGCGTAATAGATGTTGGCCACAATCAAGCCACACGCTGCGCTAAAGAGAAGTGTCAACCAGGAGGGTAATGCTGTCTGGGCCGGGTGTTGTGTCATGAAGCCAAGCCTGTTTGTACTGGCTTGTCTGGTGTATTTGCCCATTCGTTCATCGAGTTGTCGTAGCGGTTAAAGGTGTCGGGACTGGGTACAGTAAAGGCAAAGCGCGCACCAGGCTCAGAAAAATCTTGCTCCATACAGACGTGCTGTGCGCCAGGAATATGGCCCTTCACGTATTGAGCACGACCACTTTCAATTTTTGAAGGCCCAACGGGCTGGGCAAGCATATAGGTGGTGCAATCCAGGATTTTGACCGCAGGATCGGCGAGGTGCACAGATAGCCATTCTGGCGTGACGATATTGGTGAAAGACATAAGGTCCTGGAGTTAAAAAATCACTTATCTCAATAAATTTACCGATAACTAATACGGCTCGTTACAGGAGGATTGTGGCACGTTGTCCGCTGATCAGCCTCGGCTGTTGCCACTTTACAAAAAATTATGTAATCAGCATAATTATGCCAATTGCATAAAATTTTGTAAAAATGACCTTTCAGCGTACCGCTCTCGCAGACGAGATGGCGCAGCAACTGCTGAGGCCGTCGTACCTCGACACCTCCCTACGGTCGGGGTTATTTCTTTCTGGGCCACGGAGAGTTGGCAAAACCACATTTCTCGCTAGGGATTTCATTCCAGCTTTGGAAAATAGAGGTGCCGTTGTCATTTATGTCGACCTTTGGAGCCAGCCGCAAACTAATCCATCCGACTTAGTTCACGACTCAATTAAGAAGTCTTTGGTTGAACTGCAAACTCCTGGTTCAGGAATTCTCCAGAAGCTCAGGCGAGTTTCGAGCCTCAGCGTGGGTGGAGCAAGCCTCAAATTTAGTTTTCAGCTCGCTGACGTAGGCAAAGGTGGCGGTGTAAGCCTTGCTCAAGCGTTCACGGAGCTTGTTGACCAAGCCAACACAGATGTGGTGGTTATTATCGACGAGGTGCAGCATGCGATGGGAACCCCAGAAGGTGATCACTTGCTTCATGCGCTGAAGGCAACCCGAGATGCGGTAAATACACGCAACGGAACCCCCGGCTACTTTCTTTTTGTCGGGACCGGTTCGCATCGAGCGCGGGTTCAAGAACTAGCACTCAAAGGCAATCAGGCGTTCAATGGGGCGGTCACGCATGAGTTTCCGGTGCTCGGACAAGACTTTGTTGAATATATCCTCGAACAAGTCAAACCCAATTTAGGCTCCAAAACGCCGTCATTACCTGTCGCTGAAGCGGCGTTCAAGCAAATGGGGAGTCGACCGGAAGAGTTGTTAAAGGCACTAAACGTTTGTCGCCAGTTGCCGCAAG
>CAIZGG010000162.1 GCA_903932425.1 uncultured beta proteobacterium
ATGCGGGAGGTCATAGTCCGATATGGCGAAGAACGGTTTGCTTTTCAGATTGCAAAGGCGATTGATGCTCGCCGCGCAGAACGTCCGCTCTGCACCACGCTCGAGCTCGCCGAGCTCGTCGCAGGTGTCGTCCGTACGCGCGAAAAGGGTCAACACCCGGCTACACGCACCTTTCAAGCTTTACGGATTCACCTCAATCGTGAACTCGAAGAACTCGAGAGCGCCCTCCAGGCAGCTCTAAATTTATTAAAAACAGGCGGACGTATGGCCGTGATTAGCTTCCATTCGCTGGAAGATCGCGTCGTCAAGCAGTTCATCACCGCAGCTTCTAAACCTGAAGCCGCGTACGCCCGCCTCCCTCTGCGTGAAAGCGAAATGCCTCAACCAGTGTTACTGGCGCTTGCGCGTGTGCTACCCACTCATACTGAAATCACCGAGAACACGCGTTCGCGCTCGGCCGTATTGCGGGTCGCAGAGCGCACGTCCACCGCGTTGGGTGCGCAGGGGGCTGCTGCCTACTCGCCGGTGCCTAAGCGCGCAGCCAAGCACGGCAAAAAAGGGGCGCATTGATGGGGCGTCTCTGTGTTCTGGTGGCTGGCGTGTTGATGATCTCGGCGATCTCTCTGGTCACTGCACGCTATCAGGCAAGGCAACTCTATGTTGAGCTCGACCGTTCAAAAACGCAGGCGCTGAACTTTGATATTGAATGGCGACAGTTGCAGCTTGATCGCGCCGAGCAAGCGCGTAACGCAAACGTTGATAAGCTCGCCCGAGAGCAGCTAAAAATGACCTCGATTGTGCCCGAGCGCACAATTTATATTAATCAGTCTGCCTCAAGCGCCACCTCGCGAGGCGAAAAATGAAGCGGCTGCCATTCTTTGATAATCCCGTGTTGCGCGTGCACTACCCACTTTGGCGTGGTCGGCTCGTCCTGATTTTGCTGGGGTTGTCATTCTTGGCGTTAGCCCTACGGGCGCTCTATCTTCAGGGTATTACGACCGATTTTTTGCAGGCACGTGGCGAACGAATTTATGAAAGTACGCTGACTCTGCACGCGAGTCGTGGAAAAATTTTAGATCGCAACGGCGTCGTGCTTGCGGCCAGCGTTCCCGCGCGGTCGATTGCGATTCGACCCAAAGAAACAAAAGAAGCATCTGCAAAGAAACTACAACAGCTTGGTGAGTTGCTCGAACTGTCGTCTGACGAGCTGCGCAAAAAGCTGGCTGAAGAGAAGCCCTTCGTCTACTTAAAACGTCAGGTACCCCTTGAGATTGCACAAAAAGTCAAAGACCTAAATATCCCAGGCCTGATCCAGCAACCAGATAACCGCCGCTTGTATCCTGAAAGTGAAGTCATGGCCAACGTTGTTGGCTTTAATAATCTAGAAGATCGAGGCCAGGAAGGTGTTGAGCTGGCGTTTAACGAACAGCTGTCGGGTCAAGCAGGCAGTCGTCGAATCATGCGAGACCGGTTAGGTCGCACAATCGAGGGAATTGGCGACGTCGATTTTCCGGTAGATGGTCATGATATTAAGTTGGCACTGGATACTCGCATTCAGTATCAGGTATATCGCGCCCTGCAAGAGGCAATGGTCACAAACAAGGCGAAGGGTGCGGCCGCGGTCGTGATTGATGTTAAGACGGGTGAGATCCTGGCGTTAGGAAACATGCCAACGTATGACCCCAATCGTCGAGAGTCGTTTCGAGGCGGCAATCTTCGAAATCAGGCGCTCACAGATACGTTTGAACCGGGCTCGATCATGAAGCCCTTTACTGTGGGCCTTGCACTTGATCTCAAGCGTATTACACCGGCCACTTTATTCAACACGGGTAACGGTAAATTTAGTTACCAAGGGGCAACAATC
>CAIZGG010000163.1 GCA_903932425.1 uncultured beta proteobacterium
AGCTGCGATTCACCCGGACCACGCATACCGATACCGCCGCGCTGGCGTTCAAGGTGAGACCACATGCGGGTTAAGCGTGTTGACAGATGTTGCAACTGTGCCAGCTCAACCTGCAACTTACCCTCGTGACTTTTTGCGCGCAACGCAAAAATATCCAAAATCAGCGCAACGCGATCGACCACACGCAGATTGAACTGGCGCTCGAGGTTACGCTGCTGTGCGGGCGACAGCGGCTGGTCAAACAAAATGACTTCGGCGTCAAGCTCTTGTGCAAGTAAAACGCCCTCTTGTACCTTGCCCGAGCCAATAAAGTAGGCTGCATCAGGACGTTGGCGCCGTGCGATCAGTGTCGCAACGACCTGCGCACCGGCCCCTTTTGCCAACATGTCAAATTCTTGCGCATGCGCTAGGTAATCTGGCGCACCCAAATCAACACTGATGATCAGTGCGCGCATAACTTAATCGCACAAGGCACGCGTCGCGTACCTTGTGGGCTTAGAGAAACAAAAAGTGAAGAAGACCGAAATAGCGCGAACCGTATTATTCGGCAGCAGCGTCTGCGCCAGAATCGGCAGCGCCATCAGTTGAGGGAAGCGTTACCGCACGTGCAGGCACAACGGTTGAAATAGCGTGTTTGTAAACCATTTGCGTAACAGTATTACGAAGCAACACCACATACTGATCAAAAGATTCAACTTGCCCCTGAAGTTTGATCCCGTTTACCAGATAGATCGAAACAGGAATGTGCTCTTTACGCAAAGCGTTCAGAAAAGGGTCTTGCAGGGTTTGTCCTTTATTGCTCATTGGCAGGCTCCGTATGTTGCTGTGAGACGAATTGGGCTTTTGCAAAAACATGCACGCTTTCCAATCCAAGAACTCCACTCTACAGGGTTTTCCCGCTCTTAGCTAGAGCTTTCCCTGTATCAAGTGCCAACGCGAAAGATTTTGTTACTAATTATCAAACGTAATGAAAATAATTGTTGTGAATCGGGTCAAGCGAAAGCAATACAAGTCGTGATCAACTCGACAAGCATGACCCTAATCAAACGCTTCGCTCGCCCAGCACTTGACTCAACGCCGTTAATAACTGTGCACACTGAGCATCTGTACCAACCGTGATGCGCAAAAATTCAGCAATACGTGGCTTGTTAAAGTGTCGCACAAGAATATTTTTTGCACGCAGACCAGCGTGCAGGTCAGCCCCCCTGTGGTCGGGGTGCCGCGCAAAAACAAAATTGGTGGCAGAGGGCAACACTTCGAAGCCTAAGTCTTGCAAGCCAGCCACTAAAGCATCGCGACTACGAATCACTGCGTTTCGGCTCGTGTCGAAATACTCTTCATCTTCGATCGCCGCTGTGGCACCCGCCAAGGCGAGGCTATCCAACGGATACGAATTAAAGCTGTTTTTAACGCGATCTAAACCCTGTATGAGATCTGGGTGACCCAAAGCATAGCCAACACGTAATCCTGCGAGCGAACGCGATTTCGACAACGTGTGCACGACCAAGAGATTCGGATACTTTTGCACGAGCGCGGCGGCAGTTTGGGCGCCAAAATCAACGTAAGCTTCGTCTACCACCACCACAATATCTGGGTTGGCGGCAATTATTCGCTCGACCTCTGCAAGAGGGCTGGCACGACCCGTTGGCGCATTCGGATTCGGAAAAATGATCCCACCCGCGCGACCCGCGTCCGAAGAACTCGCGCCAGCCGTCAGCGAACCCGCCCCTGCAGTGTCAGAGGCCCCTGCAGCAGCATTGGGCAAGTAATCTTCGACACAAATTTTGAATTGCTCGTCTAGGGGAATCGCGCGAAACTCGATTTGATACAAGCCGCAATACACTGGGTAAAAGCTGTAAGTGATATCCGGAAACCAGACCGGAGCGTCTTGCTTTAACAAACCATGAAACGCGTGTCCCAGCACTTCATCAGAGCCATTACCCACAAACACATGCTCTGGGGTCAACCCAAAACGCTTTGCAATCGCTTGCCGCAACACCAGGGCAGTTGAATCGGGGTACTTACGCAAGTTGTCGTTCGTGTGCGCAGCAATCGCAGCCAGCACCTTGGGCGAAGGGCCATAGGGGTGCTCATTGGCGTTGAGCTTAACGAGATTTGGCGTGCGCGGTTGCTCGCCCGGTACATAAGGGTCAAGGGTAGAGACCAGTTTGTTCCAAAAACGACTCATAGGGCTTAGTTATTATCAGCGTAAGGATTAAATGACGACTTGAACTCAATGCGCAAAGGCGTACCTGCAAGCTCAAAGGCATCGCGAAAACGACCTTCAAGGTAGCGGCGATACGAATCAGAGATCGCATCAAGCGCATTGCCATGCACAATGATCAGAGGCGGATTTTGCCCGCCCTGGTGCGCGTAACGCATTTTGGGTCTGAAGATGCCTCTGCGTGGCGGGGGTTGCTGCTCGACCGCCGCTTGCAACTCACGAGTCAGGCGGGGGGTCGAGAGCTTGGTGAAGGCCGCAGCATGCGCCAAATTCACCGACTTGAGCACAGCATTGACACCCTGCCCGCGCAACGCCGAAATCGTATGCTGACGTGCAAAAGATAAGAAGCGCAGCTTACGATCAAATTCACGTTGAATCCGCTCGCGTTGTTCGCTATCAAGGCCATCCCATTTATTGATGGCCACAACCAGTGCACGACCGGTTTCAAGAATAAAACCTGCGATGTGAGCATCTTGGTCTGAGACCTCGTGCTGCGCATCGATCATCAGCAAGACAACGTTGCTAGCCTCGATGGCCTGCAAGGTTTTAATCACCGAGAATTTTTCAATCGCTTCAAACACTTTGCCGCGCTTGCGTAAACCCGCCGTATCGATCAGCGTGTATTTTTTACCGCCGCGATCAAACTCGATTTCGATCGCATCACGCGTGGTGCCTGGCATATCAAACGCGATCACGCGCTCTTCGCCTAGCAAGGTATTAATCAGCGTCGACTTACCCACGTTTGGCCTGCCAACAATCGCAAGCTTGATGCGATGATCAACGACTTCAACGGGTTCGAAAAAATCACTTTTAAGCTGTTCGGCGCTGGGCTCGGCGTCATCTGCGTCGTAGTCTTCAGGTTCGGGCTCTTGCCCCAGCCCTTGCAGTGCATGCTCGATCAAATCGGCAATGCCATCGCCGTGCGCTGCCGAAATCGCATACGGCTGGCCCAGACCAAGCTCATGAAACTCTGCAATTGCGCTGCCGTGCGCCATGCCCTCGGCCTTATTCACGCACAAGACCGCACGCTGACCTAACTTACGCAGTAAGCGCCCAATGTCATGATCGTGCGCGTTTAAGCCCGCGCGCGCATCGACCAAAAAGATCACGACATCAGCCTCAGCAATCGCCTGTTTAGTTTGGCGCGCCATCTGATGCAAGATGCCCGTTTTCGCAACCGGTTCGAAACCACCTGTGTCGACCACAATAAAAGGCTTATCACCCACGCGACCTTCGCCGTAATGACGGTCGCGCGTCAACCCTGAGAAATCAGCGACCAGCGCCGCGCGCGAGCGCGTGAGGCGGTTAAAGAGCGTTGATTTACCAACGTTTGGACGTCCAACTAGGGCGACGACAGGTTTAAGTGACACGAATTAGTTCAACCCAATTAAAACAAGCAGGCCATCGCCTGACTGCACAAGAACACCTTGTGGGGTCGCAACGAGCGGGGCCTGAATCGCACCGCCCCCTACGAGGATACGAGCCAGCTGCTGACCATCGGCAGGCGCCAAGAAATGTACAAAGCCTTCAAAATCGCCTACAGCGATCGCACCAGGCAGCGCGACGGGGCTTGTCACCTTGCGATGACGCAAGGCATCTTGACGCCACGCCAAGCCGCCATTTTTCAAATCGAAGGCAGAGATGGCGTCACGCTCGTTGGGGATGTAGAGCTGTGCAGCATCGCTGCTTAACCCGACTGAGCTTGAAAAATCTTTGCTCCAGACGGTGCGCCCGCCAGCGGCAATATCAAAGCAAACGACGCGGCCCTGAAACGACACTGCGCATAGCAAGGTACCAGAAAGAGCTGGTAAACCAACAACGTCATTGACGCGCTCGAGATCAGTCGAGCCCTTGGGCAACGCGACCGTACCTTCCCACTGAACATCACCCGACACAGCGTTAATCGCAATCAGTTTGCCGCCGGGGATCGCACTAATCACTAAGCCCTCGAGTAACAGCATGCGTGCTGGCGCCCGCAGCGCAAGTGCTGGACCTGGACGCTGCACACTCCAGATACGCTCGCCCGTTTCAGCGTTGAACGCTTGAACTCTGTAGTCACCACTGCGAACCACCACCACACCTAAACCGACAACTGGCGGCACAGTGACTTCGCTTGAAGCTTTCGAGCGCCACTTAACCTGCCCACTATCATCGAGGGCCACCACCGTACCATCCGAGGTTACAACAGCTGTCGTTTTGCCATCGCTACCCACCCCGGCCGATAATTTTTTATCGACCTTGACGACCCACGCAGGACTTCCTGTGGCCAAATCAAACTTGCCAAGCGAACCGTCGGCCGCCGCCGCGTATACAACCGGGCCGACCACCTGAGGCACAAAACCAATACCTGAACCCTTGCCAATCTGAGCCTTCCAGGCCACGCGAGCCGAAAGCCCAGCCTTGTATTCAGTCAGTGGCGTGGGGTTATAACGACCATCGTCACCGGTCCACAGCGAGCACCCAGCTAAGGCCAACAGCAAAGCCGAGAACCAGACCAAACGAACCCACTTAGCGTTCAACAATAAAGACATCGTTATGCTCCGAGCGCATCAAGTTTAAGTTTGATTACAAGTGTGATGACAGACATCGTTATGCTCCGAGTGCATCAAGTTTGAGCTTGACGACCGGGGTTAAAGGATTTGTCGCACCCAACGACTCAATGGCTTGGGTCCAGGCTTCGCGCGCTGCGCCCCCCTTGCCTTGTGCCGACAAAATATCGCCCCGACGATCAGCGTAAAGCCCAACGAAGGGCGCAGGCGGATCAGCGAGTTGCACCAAGGCGGCATCAAACTCTTTTTGCTCAAGCAAGATGCCGGCCAGACGAAGCTTGGCAACAGGCAGCAGCGTTGGATTTTTGGTTTGCGCCAGCCATTCGAGTTGCGCACGCGCACCCTGCAGTTCGTTACGTGAGGCCAAGGCTGAAGCTGCCACTAAGGCGCCACGCGCCGCGTAATCTGTAGAGCCAAACTCTGAGCGTAGCGTTTGCATTGCTGCATTGATACGCGCAATCGACTCGTCACCCTGTTGGCGCCCGGCCTCTTCAAGCGCCTCAAAATAACCACGCGCCTGCACCGCCTGGCTGGTTTGGTACCACTGCCAGCCACGCCAACCGCCCAACACGGCCATTGCGACCACCAAAACCGTCAAGACTGCGGTGCCGTATTTAGCCCACCATGCACGCAGTTGGTCGATTTGTTCTTGTTCGTCGAGATCGTATGCCATGCTTAATTAACCTTGTCTTTCAAAAATGCTACTAAACCATCGAGCGGGACAGAAAGCTGAGCCGTGTCCGGAGTTTGATCCGCCGCGCGCAACATCTTGACCGAGGCCACACCCGCCGCTAACTCGTCACCTGCAAGAATAACCGCAATCGCCGCCGCACTAGCGTCGGCTCGCTTGAACTGTGACTTAAAGCTGGCTGCGCCCGCATGCACGATCACTGACAGGCCAGCGTCACGCAACGACTCGCCCAACAAAGCTGCGCGGCGTTGCGCCTCGTCGCCCTGGTGCACGATATACACCTGACACTCAGGTACTGCGACCTCAGGTTGGTATTGGCCCCAAAGATCGAGCAGGCGTTCCATTCCGATGGCAAAACCGACGGCTGGCGCGGCTTTACCGCCCAAAAGCTCGATCAAGCCATCATAGCGCCCACCGCCACAAACCGTAGCCTGCGCCCCGAGTTTGTCAGTCACCCATTCAAAAACCGTTAAGTTGTAATAATCAAGCCCGCGAACCATGCGAGGATTTAGACGGTAAGGCACACCTGCATCAGTCAAACGTGCGCAAACCCCGTCAAAATGAGCGCGCGACGCTTCGCCTAAAAAATCAAACAGTTTTGGTGCCGAGTCAGCCATCGCCTGCATCGCAGGGTTTTTCGTATCAAGCACGCGAAGCGGATTGGTATACATCCGTCGCAAACCATCTTCGTCTAAAACCTCTTTGTGCTGCTCAAGATGTTTAATGAGCGCGGCGCGATGCGCAGCACGTTCGTCGCCCTGACCTAAAGAATTAATCTCTAACTGCACGTCAGTGATGCCAAGCAATTTCCAGAGCCTTGCCACCATCACGATCAACTCAGCATCGATATCGGGGCCAGCCAAACCCAAGGCCTCAACGTCAATCTGGTGAAACTGTCGATAACGGCCGCGCTGCGGGCGTTCGTGGCGAAACACTGGGCCCATCGCATACACACGTTGTGGCCGGTCATACAAAAGATTGTGCTCAATGGCCGCGCGCACCATCCCAGCGGTAAATTCGGGGCGCATGGTGAGCGACTCGCCGTTCAGCGAATCAGTAAACGTGTACATCTCTTTTTCAACGATATCGGTCACTTCGCCGATACCGCGCGTAAACAGCCGAGTATGCTCAAGAATCGGTGCGCGCATGTTGCGATAACCATAGGCGCATAACCATTCACGTACCAAGGCCTCGAGTTGCTCCCAACGTGCTGAGGCACCGGGCAAGGCATCGTTCATACCGCGGATTGCGGTGACTTTTGAAAAAGCTTGAGTCATGTCTTAACTTTAAATGGCACGCGCGCCGTAGCGACGCGATACGTACTCTTGAACAATCGTTTGAAATTCTTCGGCAATGTGATCGCCTTTCAGGGTGACCGTGCGCTGTCCGTCGACAAACACCGGTGCTGCCGGCACCTCGCCCGTGCCGGGCAGGCTAATCCCTAAATCGGCGTGACGACTTTCTCCGGGCCCGTTCACCACGCACCCCATCACCGCAACGTTCATTGATTCAACGCCGGGGTATTGAGTTTTCCAAACGGGCATTTGCTCGCGCAGGTAGGTCTGAATACGATCGGCCAGCTCTTGGAAAACAGTACTGCTGGTACGGCCACAACCGGGGCATGCCACCACCATAGGGGTAAAAGCACGCAACCCCATTGTCTGCAAAATCTCTTGCGCGACGACAACTTCGCGCGTGCGATCGCCACCCGGCTCGGGCGTCAGTGAAATTCGAATCGTGTCGCCAATTCCCTCTTGCAACAGCACGCTCAGTGCAGCTGTTGAGGCAACAATCCCTTTGCTGCCCATGCCCGCCTCGGTCAACCCCAGATGCAGCGGGTAGTCGCAACGCGCCGCCAAATCGCGATAGACCGCGATCAGATCCTGCACATGACTGACTTTGCACGACAGAATAATGGCATTGGGACTTAAGCCAAGCTCTTCGGCACGTTGGGCGTTGCTAATGGCTGAAACCACCAAGGCATCACGCATCACAGCTTGCGCCTCAAGCGGCGAAGCCAGCTTGCTGTTGTCGTCCATCATGCGAGCCAGCAATTCGTGATCGAGGCTACCCCAGTTCACGCCGATGCGTACCGGCTTGTTATGGCGACACGCGACCTCAATCATTTGAGCAAAATTATCGTCGCGTCGTTTACCGCCGCCCATATTGCCTGGGTTAATGCGATATTTGGATAACGCCTGTGCGCACTCAGGAAATTGCGTCAGTAGCTTGTGTCCGTTGTAATGAAAGTCACCGACCAAGGGCACTGAAATACCCATACGATCGAGATGCTCACGGATCGCAGCCACCTCTTTGGCAGCTTCAGGAGTATTGACGGTGATCCGCACAATCTCAGAGCCGGCAAGAGCCAATTCTTTAACTTGAATCGCCGTGGCAACTGCGTCTGCAGTGTCAGTGTTTGTCATAGACTGCACCAGCACGGGTGCTTGCCCACCGATCGACAATACTTTACCGCCCCACTCTACCGGCACCAACCGCGTGCGGTGACGGGCGAGCGCCCCAACCGACACGCCAGTTGACTGGGGAACAGAGTTGTTCTCGCTCAAGCCTGTGGGCGCAGAGTTGCTCTCAGTTGAGGCTGCGCGCGTAGACTGGCTCATTTTGTCCAGGCTCCAAGCCACGCGGGCAACCAGGCCGAAGGCACTAAGCCTTGCCAAACCGCCACGCCCGCCGCCACCAAGGCCAAAATCACGATCAATACAAACCAAACCACCGAGCCGCTTTGCCTGTGTTCAATTTCATGCGCACCCAGAGTGCGGGTAGACGTGTGATTGGCAATGCCGCCCTCAACGCGACCAATATAGGGTTCGAGCATCGCCTCGATGGGCTTTGAGTCAATTTCTAATAATTTGGCGTAATTTTTGATCAGGCTTTTTAAAGGAAGCCCTCGGGGGAGGCTTTCAAACCGCTCGGACTCGAGGGCGTCAATGAGCCTGGCCGGGTACTTGAGCCGCACTTCAACATCTTGCAGCGAAAAACCTTTTGACACCCTTACGCTACGCAAGGAGCCTGCCGAAATGATTAATTCATGTTGAACGGGTGCGGACTCTTCGCGCAAAGGGTTTTTCAATTCGACGTCGGTCATGCTCGAACCTCTTTTATCGGAATCGATCGTTTCAAAGCCATTTGTTCGCTTAAACGCGTACGGTCTTGTACTTCTCCCGCCAACTGCCCGCAGGCCGCATCAATATCGTCACCGCGCGTCTTACGCACAGTGGTGACAATACCGGCGTCGCTCAATATCTGAGAGAACGTCTTGATACGTGCGGCTGCTGAGCGTTTAAGCCCCGAGGCGGGAAAGGGATTAAAGGGGATAAGATTCAGTTTGCAGTGCACGCGGCGAACAAGTTCGATGAGCTCGCGCGCATGCTGATCGGTGTCATTCACACCATCAAGCATCACATATTCGAAAGTAATGAAATCGCGTGGCGCAAACTCAAGATAACGCTCGCAGGCGGCAAGCAACTCAGCGAGCGGATATTTTTTATTTAACGGAACGAGCTGATCACGCAGGGCATCATTGGGCGCATGCAACGACACTGCAAGTGCCACCGGACAATCTTGCGACAGGCGATCCATCATTGGCACAACGCCCGAGGTAGAAACCGTGACCCGTCGCCGTGATAACCCATAGGCGTTGTCATCAAGCATCAGGCGCACGGCAGTGACCACCGGATCGTAATTGAGCAGAGGCTCGCCCATGCCCATCATCACAACATTACTGATCACCCGAGTATCGGCGACTTTCTCGCCGGCCAATAATCGGGAAGAATCAAGATCTTTTAAGAGTTCGTGCCGCGCCCACCACAACTGCCCGATGATCTCGGCAGCACTTAGATTGCGGTTAAACCCTTGATGACCCGTTGAGCAGAAACGACAACCCACGTTGCAGCCTGCCTGACTGGAAATGCACAGCGTGCCGCGGTCGTCTTCGGGAATAAACACCGACTCGATCGCGTTGCCCTGACCTACGTCAAACAGCCATTTACGGGTGCCGTCACTTGAGCGTTGCTGAGTCAGCACCGCTGGAGCCTGCACCACACACTGTTCTGTCAACTGGGCGCGGAAGTCGCGCGCCAGGTCAGTCATATCGTCAAAGCAGCTGGTGTTGCGCTGATGCACCCACTTTTGCAATTGCCGGGCACGAAACGGCTTGCCCCCCCACTGTCCCACCAATTGGGTCAGTGCCGGAGCATCGAGCCCAAGCAGATTGATTGGTTCAGAATGCATGCAGAGCAAGCCACTTTTTAATCAACCGAATTAACGGCTGTGGATATTGATTTCAGGAAAGAAAAACGCGATCTCAACAGCAGCAGTTTCAGGCGCGTCAGAGCCGTGCACTGCGTTGGCATCGATGCTGTCGGCAAAATCAGCACGGATTGTGCCTTTTTCTGCTTTTTTAGGATCGGTTGCGCCCATCAGGTCGCGATTTGTTTGAATGGCGTTTTCGCCTTCAAGCGCCTGCACAAACACTGGGCCTGAGATCATGAAATCGACCAAGTCTTTGAAGAAGGGGCGAGCACTGTGCACGGCGTAAAAACGCTCGGCATCAGCACGTGACAATTGCACCAGACGTGCAGCGATGACTTTCAAGCCTTTGGCTTCAAAGCGCGAAACAATTTGACCGATCACGTTTTTTGCGACGGCGTCAGGCTTAATAATCGATAGGGTACGTTCGACAGACATGTAAAACTCCAAGATTTCTCAATAAAAACAGGGACTTTGCTTACGCCCACCGTAACCCGATATTCTAGCACGGCACTAAACTCGACAACATCCTAAAATAGCTGGCTTGAACTGAACTCGTCGCGGCCTGACTGCACGCCTGACACACTGCCTAACACTTGCGGAACCCCTATGAACCAGCCCAACCCACTTCCAGATGTGGATCTCTCAAAAAGCTTCGAACCGGCCGAGATCGAAGCCCGTTGGTATCCCGAATGGGAGCGTCGGGGCTATTTTGCCGCCGGCCAGCACGTGCAAGCGCCGGCGCCCGGTTCTGTCGCCGCGGGGCAGCACCCCGCCCCCGCCTACGCGATTCAGTTTCCACCGCCAAATGTGACAGGCACCCTGCACATGGGGCACGCGTTTAATCAAACCATCATGGACGGCCTGATTCGTTACCACCGCATGCTAGGGTGCGATACGGTGTTTGTACCAGGCACCGACCACGCAGGCATCGCCACTCAAATTGTGGTCGAACGCCAGCTCGACGCGCAAAAAGTGTCGCGCCACGACCTCGGTCGCGAAAACTTCATCAAAAAGGTCTGGGAGTGGAAAGAAGTCTCTGGCAACACGATCACCAGTCAGGTACGCCGTTTGGGTGCCTCAGCCGACTGGCCGCGTGAATACTTCACGATGGATGCCCAGATGTCAGAGGGCGTCGTTGAAACCTTTGTGCGCCTGCACAAGCAGGGCTTGATCTATCGCGGCAAGCGTTTGGTGAACTGGGATCCCAAGCTGATGACTGCGGTGTCTGACTTAGAGGTGCAAGCGGTCGAAACCGAAGGGCATTTGTGGCATATCCAGTACCCGTTTGTCGATGGCCCGCAAACGATCACACAAGCGGACGGCACGGTTCAAACACTCACTGGCATGACGATCGCGACGACTCGGCCCGAAACCATGCTGGCTGATGGTGCGCTGTGTGTACACCCTGATGACGAACGCTACAAGCATCTGGTCGGCAAGATGGTCGACCTGCCCTTGTGTAACCGCCAGATTCCGATCATTGCCGATAGTTTTGTTGACCAAGCCTTTGGTACGGGCTGCGTCAAAATCACGGGCGCTCACGACTTTAACGATTACGCCTGCGCCATGCGTCATGGCTTGCCCTTGATTGTGATTTTTACGCTTGACGCGAAAGTCAGCGACCAGGGCCCTGAGCAATTTCGGGGCATGGATCGTTTCGATGCACGCAAGGCCGTTGTCGCCGAACTTGAGCAGCAAGGGTTTTTGGTCAAGATTGAAGCGCACAAAATGATGCAGCCTCGCGGCGACCGTAGCGGTGCAGTGCTTGAGCCCATGTTGACCGACCAATGGTTTGTGGCCATGAGCAAGCCTGCGCCTGCCGATACCTTGCACCCCGGCAAAAGCATCACTGAAGTGGCGCTTGAAGTTGTGGCAAAAGGCGAGGTGCAGTTCTACCCATCAAACTGGACAACCACCTATAACCAGTGGCTTGAAAACATTCAAGACTGGTGCATTTCGCGTCAATTATGGTGGGGCCATCAGATCCCCGCCTGGTATGCAGCTGATGGGCAAGTGTTTGTCGCTCACTCTGAGGCTGAGGCAGTTAGCCAGGCCGCAGCCGCGGGCGTGACGGGCCCACTGACGCGCGACCCAGACGTGCTTGACACCTGGTTTTCATCAGCACTAGTGCCCTTCACCACCATGGGTTGGCCCGAGCAAACCGCCGACTACGCCCGCTATTTGCCGTCAAGCGTGTTGGTCACAGGCTTTGACATTATCATTTTTTGGGTCGCGCGCATGGTCATGATGACCACGCATCTGACGGGGCAAGTGCCCTTCAAACACGTGTACGTGCACGGTCTGATTCGCGACGCTGAAGGCCAGAAAATGAGCAAATCCAAGGGCAACACGCTTGACCCTGTGGATTTGATTGACGGTGTCGATCTTGAAACCCTGGTGGGCAAGCGCACCTATGGCCTCATGAACCCCAAGCAAGCGGGCGCTATTGAAAAAACCACGCGCAAGCAGTTTCCGGACGGTATCCCTGCCTTTGGCACCGACGCACTGCGCTTTACCATGGCGGCTTACGCAAGCCTTGGGCGCAACATCAATTTTGATCTGAAGCGCTGCGAAGGCTATCGCAACTTTTGCAACAAGCTCTGGAACGCGACGCGTTTTGTCTTGATGAACACCGAGGGCCAAGAGATGGCCGCGGCAACAGACACCTCGGCACAAAGCTTTGTTGATCGCTGGATCATCAGCGAATTGCAATTACTCGAGCAAGAAGTAGCCAAAGGGTTTGCTGATTATCGCTTTGATAACATTTCAAATGCTCTGTATCACTTTGTGTGGGACGAGTACTGCGACTGGTATCTTGAGCTTGCCAAGGTGCAAATTCAAACAGGTACACCCGAACAGCAACGCTCGACGCGCCGCACCTTGATTCGGGTACTCGAGGCTGTCTTGCGCCTGCTGCACCCCATCATGCCTTTCATCACCGAAGAGCTCTGGCAAAAGGTATCGCTCGTGGCGGGTAAGCGCGTCGCAACCGACGTCACCAGCATTTCGATTCAACCGTTTCCACAGCCAAACCTCGAGGCGGTTGACCCAGAGGCAAGTGCACGAGTCGTCTTGTTGAAAGGTCAGATTGAAGCGGTCAGAGCCTTGCGTGGCGAAATGAACCTCTCGCCGGCTGCGCGAGTACCACTGATTGCCAAAGGCCCTCAGGCAATGCTCACCGAGCACGCTGCTTATGTGGCGGCGTTAGCCAAGCTGTCAGGCGTTGAAGTTGTCACTGAACTACCAGACGACGGCTCGCCCGTTCAGGTGGTGGGCGATACCCATTTGATGCTTAAGGTCGAGATCGATGTGGCCGCAGAACGCATTCGCCTTGACAAAGAGATCGCACGACTTGCTGGCGAAATTGCGAAAGCACAAGCAAAGCTGTCAAACGAATCGTTTGTTGCACGCGCCCCCGCTGCTGTGGTTGAACAAGAAAAGCTGCGGGTTGAACAGTTTGGCGACACGCTGAAGCAAGTTCAGGCACAACGCGACAAGCTGGGTTAACAGTAGCTACGATGCGGTTAACGTTAATAAATACAGCTCGTCGGCCTTAGTCAATAAACCGCGAGCGCGTGCCTGCTCAAGCAGGTCTGGCCGGTTAGCAAACGTGATGGCCAGCGATTGTTCGCGCCGCCAGCGTGCAATGTGTGCGTGGTTACCAGACAGTAATACCGCCGGCACGGTTTGACCGTTCAAGGTTTCGGGGCGGGTGTAGTGCGGGCTATCAAGCAAGCCCGATAAAGAATCTTGAAACGAGTCTTGTGCTGAGGATTGATCGTGATTCAGGGCGCCAGGGAGCAGCCTGACTGCAGCATCGATCATGGCTAAGGCGGCGATTTCGCCACCCGATAAGACAAAATCACCTAGCGACCACTGCTCATCAACGTGTTGATCAATAAAGCGTTGATCAATGCCCTCGTAGCGACCACAAATAAAGATCGCGCCTGAGGAGTGCGCCAAACGCTTGGCCTGTGCCTGATCAAAGGGTTTACCAATTGGTGAGAGCAGCACCACGGGAGCTTGCTCTTGCGTAGCTAGCTCTTGTGTCGATTGATCTTGCGCGGCTTGATCTTGCGCGGCTTGATCTTGAGTGGCTTGTTCTTGTGTGTCTTGATCTTGCGCAGCGTGATCTTGCGTCGCGCGCTGGTTGCGAATCGCTGACAGCGTGCGCGTTAGCGGCTCTGCCATCATGACCATGCCGGGCCCACCACCATAAGGGCGGTCGTCTACGGTGCGATGCACATCTTCGGTGTAATCGCGTGGGCTATGGGTATGCAAAGACCAGAGTTGGTTGCCGTGGGCTCGCCCCGTGACGCCAAGATCGCGCACCACGCTAAACATCTCAGGAAACAAGGTAACAAGATCGATTCGCATCGCGGCGATTCTAAAAGTCTATGGGCCAATCGGTATCGATGCGACGTGCGGCAATATCAACATGCTGCACGTGTGCGGCCACAAAGGGCACGAGTGTTTCTTGCGGCTTACCTTTTGCATCCAGCAACGCGAGTGGCTCTGCACCCTCTTGTGCTTGCAGGCGGTGTACTTTGAGCAGCGCGTGGGCGCCGTTGTCAACGACCTCGTGCACAACTCCGAGCAAACCCTCTTCTCCAAACACCTGACAGCCCACCAAATCAACCCAGTAGAACTCGTCAGTTTGCGCTTTAGGAAAATGTTGCCGAGAGACAAGCACGGTGTAGCCGCGCAAGCTTTCAGCAAGGTCACGCTCGCCCACACCTTCAAGATCAGCAACGACAGTAGAGCCTTGGGGGCGTACTTGCTTCACTTTGTGAGGTACAGGTGCGCTAGGCTTAGCTAAGGGAGCAACGGGCGCGAGTAACCACCACACGGGTGCGGCGCGAAGTACAGTACCTTGAGCAGAATGCAGCTGGATCTTGACCCAACCGCGCACACCATAAGCTGAAATGATCCGACCCAGTTCGATCAGATCATCTGGCGCTGTTGCGGCGCCATCAACAGCCATCAATTAAGCCGCTGTCGCGACTTTGGCAGAGAAGTCTTTAACCAAGCGGGCAACCGCTGGAGACAACT
>CAIZGG010000164.1 GCA_903932425.1 uncultured beta proteobacterium
ACCAGGGGCCGATGCTGAACGTACGCTCGGCCAAGCGTCAGAGTTGATCGCCGCAGCAAAAAAATCATCGGCTGTTTTGGCGGGCGCACCTTTTGTTTCGGCCCAGGGCATGGTGATGCGGGGCCAAGAATTACGTGGCGTGCAGGTGCGCGGCATTGATCCGGTTGCTGAAAAAGATGTATCACAAGTGGGTAGCCAGATGGTGCGTGGCCGCTTAACTGACTTGAAGGCTGGTGAATTTGGCATCGTGCTGGGGCAAGATCTTGCCGACGTTTTAAGCGTGCGCATTGGCCAAACGATCATGATGTTGGCGCCCTCTGCCAATATCAGCCCGGCAGGGTTTTCGCCGCGGATGCGGCAGTTCACCGTAGTCGGGACGTTTCGCTCAGGCCATTACGGATATGACTCATCATTGGCCTTTGTCGACGTGACCGATGCGGCCAAACTGTTTCGTGACAGCGCGATGGCTGGTGTGCGGCTGCGCGTTAACGATATGCACCGCGCCCCTGAGATCGCGCAAGCACTTGTCCCCCTATTGCCGAACACCGTGGCTGTGGCCGACTGGTCGCGCAACAATCGCACGTGGTTTGCCGCGGTTCAAACTGAAAAGCGCATGATGTTTTTGATTTTGGCGTTAATTGTGGCTGTGGCTGCCTTTAATCTTTTGTCGTCGCTTGTGATGGCTGTTAAAGACAAACAATCTGATATTGCCATTTTGCGCAGCTTTGGTTCAACGCCCGGCGAGATTGCCCGAATATTTTTGGTGCAAGGTGCTTTGATCGGTGTGATAGGCACGCTGTTAGGCGTTGTAGGTGGCTCAGCCATTGCACTGAATATTGATGTGATCGTGCCTGCCATCGAGCGCATGATCGGTGCTCAGTTTTTGCCCCGCGAAATTTATTTCATCAACACACTGCCGTCTGATCCGCGCTTGTCTGACATTACGAGTATCGGCATTACCTCGCTGATCATGTCGCTGTTGGCCACGCTATATCCAAGCTGGCGGGCCTCGCGTTTGCAACCTGCCGAGGTGTTGCGCCATGACTGACTTTGCGTTGCAAGCCTCGCACTTATCCAAACATTATGATGATGGTGAAAATCGCATTGATGTGTTGGTGGATGTGAGCGTCGCGATTGCACGCGGCGAGATGGTGGCGGTGGTGGGCGCTTCGGGCTCGGGCAAAAGCACCTTGCTGCACGCACTTGGGTTGTTGGACTTACCCAGCTCAGGCTTGATTACGGTGGCAGGGCAGACGACTGAGGGGTTGTCTGAAGCCCAACGTAGCCGCTTACGCAATCGCGCCTTAGGCTTTGTGTATCAGTTTCATCACTTGTTACCTGAGTTTTCTGCTTTAGATAATGTTGCCATGCCGTTGATTGTGCGCCGCGAGTCGCGTGCACAGGCACGCATCGAAGCGCAAAAAATGCTTGAGTTGGTTGGCTTAAAAGCTCGGGTGCAGCATTTTCCGGGTCAGTTATCCGGTGGCGAACGTCAGCGCGTGGCGTTGGCTCGAGCGTTGGTTGCGCAGCCCGCTTGTGTGTTGGCCGATGAGCCTACCGGTAATCTTGATCGCAATACCGCTCAGCAAATGTTTAGTTTGCTTAAGCAAGTCAACGCCGAAGCTAAAACAGCCTTTTTGATTGTGACGCATGATCAAGAGTTAGCTGCGTTGGCCGATCGCCGCCTGTATATGGAGGCAGGGCGCTTGGTCGATGCCTCTTGACGCGATGCTGTTTGACACGCATTGCCATTTAGACGCGGCAGAGTTCGACCATGATCGTGAGCAGGTGATTGCGCGTGCCCAGGCTGCGGGCGTAAAAGCAATTGTGATCCCAGCCGTTGAAGTCGCTAATTTTGAACGTGTACGTCTGTTGGCGCATTCGTTTGAACAAGGCTTTTACGCGTTGGGTATTCATCCAATGTATGTTGAACGCGCCGCACCAGAGGCGCTAGAGCAACTGCGTGAAGCGCTGTTGCAGCATCGTGCTGATCCAAGACTCATCGCGGTTGGTGAAATCGGGCTTGATTTTTTTGTCCCTGAAATTTCATCTGGCGAGCCACGTGCCAAGCAAGAATTATTTTACGAAGCTCAGTTAAAGCTCGCGCTTGAACTTGATTTGCCCGTACTACTGCATGTGCGACGTTCGCAAGACTCCATCTTGAAATACCTGCGACGCCATCGCGTGCGCGGCGGGATTGCACACGCGTTTAATGGCAGCCTACAACAGGCGCAGCAGTTTGTTGAACTGGGCTTTGCGTTGGGCATCGGTGGAGCGATGACGTTTGAACGCGCGGTGCAGATTAGGCGGCTAGCGAAAGAGCTTGAGTTAAGTGCTTTGGTGCTTGAAACCGATGCGCCGGATATTTCACCAGCGTGGCTGGCAAAGGGGGCTCGCAATGAGCCTTGTGAGGTGCTGCAGATTGCACAGGCTCTTGCTGAACTGCGGGGGTGTTCGGTGGACGAGGTCGCGGCACTGACTGCGAAGACTGCACGAAGGGTGTGCCCAGGCTTGGCGGTTGTTGCGGTTGAATAGACTAAGAGTAAACAGACTAAGAACAAACACACTAAGAACACACAGACTAAGAGGTACTAGACAAAGAGGTACTAAACAAACAGTCAATCGACTAAGAGTTCTAGTGACTCATAAGATCAACCTGCTAAATAACTTAGAGTATGAGTTGTTTTTTCAAACAAGTATTCAGTGTTAAAGAGCCCAAAAATAGCAAAGATATATATAAAAATGCATACTAGCTCAGCGTGCTAGCGGTAGGTTTAAAAAGTACACCACCTCGGTCACGTGATCGAAGATACTGAAGCAAGTATCTGGTACTTGTCTCAACTTTTACGTGATTGGTTGGTTGCTGAATGGTCGTGCCAATCGTCGTCCCTGAGCTTGTCCAAAACGATCTTAGTGCGCGTCTGCGTATCAGTAAGAGTCGTTTAGGCTTATTGCTTCTAAGCGCCTTGTTTGTATGCCTGTGTCACTGCGTTGTGCCGGCTTTTGCGGCGGGCACCAGTG
>CAIZGG010000165.1 GCA_903932425.1 uncultured beta proteobacterium
GGTAACCCGAGACGATCAAAGCCACACGGGATTGAAATGGCTGGCAGGCCGGTCAGGTTATACGGAAATGTATAGCGCCAAGAGGCCGACAACACGCTCGTATCGCGATCACCAACCGGTACACGCCAGGTGCCGGCTTTCCAGGCGGTAATCGGCGTGGTAGGGCCGATGATGGCATCGCATTTTGTCAGGGCCTGGGCAAAATCCTGCATGAGCAAACTGCGTAATTGTTCGGCTTTTAAGTAATCCGGAGCACTCACGAAGCGGCCAAGCTCAACAAGGGTGCGCACGTCAGGCGTAAAGTGCTCGACCTTGCCTTGACGCAAAGACTGATCGTGGTACGCGGTCGACGAGGCCAACTCAATCGCAAAAATAGCGCCTAAACCAAATTCGAGCCTAGGGATCTTGAATTCAATAATTTTTGCGCCAGCCCGCGAGAAATCTTCGATGGCGCTTTCAATAGCCTGATCGACATCCGCTTGGTTATTGTCAAAAAAATGGTTTCGACAAATACCGAGCGTGAGCCCTGTGATCGGTTGGTTCAGTGTTTTCAGATAATTAGGTGTTGGCCGATCTTGGCATGCCGGGTCAGTGGCGTCGTAGCCTGCCATGACGTTTAGCATGATTGCAGTGTCTTTAACCGTTCGGGTCAAAGGTCCTGCATGATCCAGTGACCAAGAGTGCGGAACAATGCCAGTACGACTCACTCGTCCAAACGTTGGCTTCAGACCGACTAAACCACACACCGCTGCGGGCATGCGAATTGAGCCCCCAGTGTCTGAGCCGGTTGCAGCCGCGCACAGCCCCGCAGCGACCGCTGACGCAGAGCCGCCCGAGGACCCAGACGGGACGTAGTCGGTGTTCCAGGGGTTTCTGGTGGGTGGCGTGACGTTGCCCCAGGCAAACTCATGGGTACGGGTCTTACCAAGCAAAATCGCACCCGCCTTGCGTAAGCGTGCACTGACGGCTGAGTCTTGTTGCGCAAAAGAAATATTGGGCGCCTCTGTGCCTGCTGTGGTGGGCATGTCTTGCGTCAAGTAGTTGTCTTTGATGCCGATTGGCACGCCGTGCAAGGGGCCTAACCTCTTACCTTTCAGCACGGCTTGGTCTGCCTGAGCGGCCTGCTGGAGGGCAGTTTGCGAAAGGTGAACAAAGCTTTTTAGCGTTGGGTCGTGCGTTGCGATGCGGTCAAGATAGTATTCGGTGACTTGGGTGCTGGTGATGGTTTTTGCACGTATACCAGCCGCAATGGTTGCTAGGTTAAGCGTTCTGAAGTTTTGCATGATCTCAAGACTTCTTAAGATTACGGTAAGGAGCAGTGGGTTCGAAAATAATCGCTGGGTGAACGTTGGTTAAATCTAGCGCACGCAGCTTTTTGATTTCTTCAAGAATCTCGGTATACGAAGCAAGGTTCTGCTTGAGCCGCTCAGGGTTCACTTGCACATCGAGGATGTCAGTCCAAACATCAAGTGGCGGTTTCTTTTTCTTATCTAGTGGAGTTTTCTTTGTCATATCTAGTAGCGTGTTCTTTCTCATATCCAGTGGGGGTTTCTTTTCTATATCCAATGGAGTTTTCTTTTTCATCTGTCAGCGTCTATAAATGACGTTTATCGCTTGTGATCACGACCGCCTGGATGCAACGCGGGATTTAAACTACCACCTGGGCGCAGGGCAGGGCTTAATGCCAACATCTCGACAACATGCTCGGGGGCGGGTGCTCCGGCGCCACTGCGAGTGGGCATACCACGTACAAACGGAATTAATTGAAGTGCCGCGACGTTAAAGACACGTCGCAGTTCGGCGACTGGTTCGCTGTGCTCGTCGACGCGCAGATCCCAAAGCGGGTAGTCTTCATTTTCAACGACGCTTAAGCTCGCTGATTGGCGGCCTCGCTTGTCGCCCCCCGCACGTTGACCCGCCTCGAGCGCGCGCATCAACCGCTCGGCTAGTTCGAGTGCAGATGACTCGACGAATGCAGTTTGCATGGCAGTCAAGGTTTCACCGCTCACAAGCATGTTGTCTTGGATGCTGTAGCCTTGGCCAACAATATCCCCAGCCCAAGAGGTACAGTCGGTGCCCGACCAGACCGCCGCTCGGCCCTGAGAATCGACAATACCGATCTGACGTAATTGTTTTGCCTGATCTGATTGAAGGACACACTCAAGTGCGGTCGGTGCGTCGAGGCCAGAGGCGATCAGATCAAGCGCACGCGTGGCGAGATAGGGATTGACCCAAGACTGGGTTGAGACGGCGCCGACGCGGGTTCGGCTAAATGGACACATTGAACCAACCGCCGGCACTGCTGTGCTAACAGCGACTCCTAGCTGACCTGTATGCGGACAATGAGCAACAATTGAAAAAGTCATGCAAGGCCTTTACTTGGGCTATCTGGATTTGACTTGACCGGGCAAGCGCAGCAGGTCTACACATATTTTGCACGGACTTTAACTCATTGGCAATGGTTCAACGCGAGCCTCTTGTTCGTATGAGTGGGTGTTGGGTACTGGTGCGCAACCGACTCAGCTGTGATTGAGTTGAAAATTATTTTTACTCAAGGTCAGCAATTCATGCACGAGAATGATGCCCGATAGTTGGTGGTTGATGCACAAGAATGATGCTTGAAGATTTGCGAGTCCTGCGCAAGCCTGTGCCTGAGGGTTGGTGCTCTATGCACAACTATGATGCAGCACGAATTGCGATGTAAACGACGCAGGACAGCTTGTGATTTACGTGCACGAATAATGCTTGACAAAGATTTAGCTCGGTTCTTAATATCAGACAAGTGTCGAGTTTTGTAAATGCCTTGGGCGAAATCTCTTGTTCGTTTAAAAGCTCGCGCGATTCTTCGATAGGCTTAATGCTTCAGCGCTAGCGCTGAAGACATCACGAGTGCCGATTGGTTTAGCAACAGTGCTAATCAGTCATGAGTATTGCTCTACTCGGCAACAGCGCCGACTTAACAATGGCAACAACGCCCTCTATTTTGCGTTTACACGCGATGGGGGCGTTTTTTATTTGGAGTTTGTATGCACGATTCGGCTTCTCATCTGGGTGTAAAGATCGCTTGCATTCAGTTTGATCCTCGCATGGCTCAAAAGGCGTTGAATGTTGAGCGCACACTCGCGTTGATTGAAGAGGCCGCGGCCACAGGCGCGCGCGTGATCGTGTTACCTGAGTTATGTAATACCGGCTATATGTTTCAAAGTCGCTCTGAAGCATTTGACCTGGCAGAGGTGGTGCCAGAAGGGGACACTTGTCAGGCTTGGCTGACGGCGGCTCAACGGTTGGGTCTTATCTTGATTGCGGGGATTGCCGAGCGCGTCGGCAACGTACTGTACAACTCTGCCGTCGTGTTGGGTCCTGAAGGCTACATCGGTACGTTTCGCAAAGTACACCTTTGGGATGCCGAGAACTTGTATTTTGAACCGGGTAACTTGGGGTTTCCTGTATTCAATACACCCTATGGGCGCATCGGCGTTGCGATTTGCTATGACATTTGGTTTCCTGAAACCTTTCGCGTGCAAGCCTTAAAGGGAGCTGACTTGGTTTGTGTGCCGACTAATTGGGTGCCTATCCCCGGGCAGGCAGAGGGGCGCGACGCCATGGCGACGATTCTGGCGATGGCGGCAGCGCATACGAACTCGATCTTTGTGGCTTGCGCGGATCGTATTGGCACAGAGCGCGACCAGCCTTTTATTGGGCAGAGTGTGATTGTCGGTTGTACAGGTTGGCCGGTGGCGGGGCCTGCCTCAAGCGATCGTGCCGAAATTATTTATGCCGATATCGATCTAGGCCAGGCTAGGCGTGCCCGTAACTGGAACACCTTTAACCAAGTGTTACGAGACAGACGACCCGATGTTTATCAAGAGACGATGCGTAGTGGTGGGCCATCGAATCGCCTCGAGTAATTTCTTTTACCCACTTTTTAATCCCTTTTCTTCTTTAGGAGTGCTTCATGTTCAAACCTCGCATTCGCGCCCTGTCCTTGGCTGTGGCGCTGACTTCATTCTCTGTTGGCGTTTTTGCCCAGGACAGCAAACCGATTGTTATCGGAGTTCCAGTTGGTTTGTCGGGCGCCAATAGCGTTGTCGCACCTTCAGTGGTTCAATCTGCACAGTTAGCAGTTGAAGAAATCAACGCGGCAGGTGGTATTTTGGGTCGCAAAGTTCAGCTCGAAGTGGCCGATGATGCCTCTGGTGCCGTTGGCGCTCAAAAAGCCTTCGACTCTCTGATCTTTCAAAAGAAAGTCGATGTCTTGATATCGATGGAAACCAGTGCTGCGCGTAATGCTGGTCTCCCGGCCGTTGCCAAGGGCAAAACACCTTACATTTACACCTCGTTTTATGAGGGCCGTTCTTGCAGTCCGTATATGTACGTCAACGCTTGGGTGCCAGAGCAACAAGTTCCACCTATTGTTGATTACTTCATGAAAGAAAAATCAGCAAAAACGATTTTCTTGATTGGCAGTGACTACGCCTTTGGTCGCGGCATGCTCGCCTTCACCAAACAATACGCCGAGTCAAAGGGCGTTAAAGTGGTTGGCGAAGAGTATTTGCCGATGGATGGTAGTGACTGGACTGCAGTGATCAGTAAACTCAAAGCGGCTAAACCTGATGCGATTATTACTTCGACAGCGGGTGGTGCACCAAACGTCACGCTGACTAAGCAACTACGTGCGGCAGGTGTCAACTTGCCTTACGGTAATTTAGCCGTTGACGAGGGCACTGCTAAGAGCATGGGCACAGATGCAGAAGGAATCTATATTTCAGCCTCTTATGTAACGGGCATTGACTCGCCCGCCAACAAAAAGTTTCTTGACGCGATGGCCAAGAAATTTGGTGCTGACTTAAAGACACCAAACGATTTGTCCGTGCCACAGTATGAGGCCGTCTATGCCTACAAAGCGGCTGTTGAACAAGTCAAGAGCACCGATTCTGCAAAGGTTCTGCCGGCTTTGGCTGAGGTGAAGTTCGATGGTCCGCGCGGCACGATCGTGATGAACAAACAGCATCATTCGCCCCTGACGATGTATTTGGCACAGGTGCAGGCTGATGGCAGCGTCAAGGTGATTTCTACCTTTAAAGACGTGGATCCTGGTCAGCAGTGCCCCGCACTGAAGTAATCGAGACTCAAGCGCCATGAACTTAATTTTTGATATTTTCACAACCACAGCGATTCTCTATATCGTTGCGGCCGGCTTGCTGCTTGTGTTCGGCGTGATGAAAATCATTAATTTTGCCCATGGCGCTTTTCTGACGATTGGTGCGTATGCCAGCTTAATTGCCTCGCAGCTAGGGCTTACTCCTGTTGCGGGATTTTTATTCGCCTTGCTGGTGGGTGGCTTATTTGGCTTGCTGGTTGAAAGACTTGTTTTACGACCGTTATATGAGCGCCCCCTAGACGCCATTTTGGCCACTTGGGGGTTAGCGATTGTCATCGGTCAGGTCATTACGTTGTTGTTCGGACGTGAAGTGCAATTCGTGCCGAGCCCAATACGCGGCACGATTGTTTTATTGGGCGCAGAATATTCGGCTTATCGTTTGCTCTTGACTCTCGTTGCTTTGGGGTTGGGGTTGACGCTTGCTATCTTACTGACGCGAACCCGCATCGGCTTGGTGACTCGCGCTGTGATTTTGAACGAGCAGTTAGCGCAGGGCTTGGGCATTCATTCGCAACTTGTGCGATTCTTTACTTTTGCCTTAGGTGCCGCCATTGCCAGTCTGGCCGGTGCGTTGATTACACCCTTGTCCAGCGTCGATCCCAATATGGGGGTGCCGTGGCTAATTAATGCCTTCATGTTGGTGATGGTTTCAGGCGTGTCAATGTTGAGCCTGTTGTTTGCGACGCTAATTTTTGGCGCGGCACAGGTGTTGATTAGTTCTTACGTTAGCCCGATTCTGGGTGGAATGGCGATCGCGGTATTGGCTGCGGTTACCTTGCGGATTCGTCCTAAAGGATTTTCTCGTGATTGATGGTGACTTAATCCGAAGACAGCTGCTGCGTTCGGTGTTGCCCGCGTTGTTACTAGTGCTGTGCGCACCCTGGTTTCTTGATACGTACACGACCAATATTTTAGTTCGTGCCTTGCTGTTCGCCATGCTGGCGCTGACCGTTGATGTGTTGTGGGGCTATACCGGTTATCTGACGTTTGGCCAGTCAGCTTTTTTTGGGGTTGGTGCTTACGCCGCTGCTCTGGTGTTTACCCATCTCGGCTTTGGCCCAGGCTACGTGGTGCTTGGAGTCTTGCTGGCAATGCTGGCTGCGCTCTTGATTGGGGCGGTGACGGGTTGGCTGTCTTTTTATCATGGCTCAACGCCCTTGTATGCCTCGGTGGTGTCTTTGGTGTTACCGATCGTTCTCACACAGGTTTTATTTTCAGGCGGTACCTTCACGGGTTCAAGCTCTGGGCTTACGGGTTACAGCATGCCCGATCTGAGCGTCGAAGACTGGTTCAGATTGGTAGGGTGCTTGTTAGTGGTGCTAACGACGGTTGTCTGGTTGTTTGTCCGTAGCGACGGCGGCCGTATCTTGTTTGCGATTCGCGACAACGAGATGCGTTGTTCATATCTCGGAATCAATACTTCGGTTTATAAAATTGCCTTGCTCATTGTGACGGGGATGGTTGCAGCCCTGGCTGGGTTTGGCTACGCGTCCTTTAGCGGAGTGGTTGCACCAGAATTAGCAGGGTTTGTCTTTGGCACCGAAGTGATTATTTGGGTAGCGCTTGGCGGGCGAGGTACGGTGATCGGCCCGGTACTTGGTGCGATTGTGATCGACTGGAGCAGCGCCTACTTAAGTGGCAATCTCCCTTATGTTTGGAAATTATTTTTAGGGATCGCGTTTGTTCTGGTTATTGTTCTCTTGCCTCAGGGCCTCTTGCCTTCGGTATTTAAAGGATTCAGGCGCTTCTTGCCCGCCGCTGCTAGCTCACGCGCTCTGAAGTTGATCCAGGCTGATCCCAAGCCTGTTGAACTCGAGCCGCAGAATCTCGTCGTTGAGCTTAAAAATGTATCAAAAAATTTTGGTAGTTTAAAAGTATTGTCAGATATTAATTTTTCGGCTCGCGCAGGTGAGTTGGTGAGCTTGATTGGCCCAAACGGTGCCGGTAAAACAACATTAATGCGTTGCATGAGTGACGGTGAAGAGCGAGCCAGTGGCTTGGTTTGTATACAAGGGCATGAGATCAAACGAATTGCGCCGCATCGATGTGTGCAACTCGGTTTAGGTCGCAAGTTTCAGACAGCAACCGTTTTCGATAGTCTCACGGTCGGCGAGTGCTTGCGCATTGCACGAACTCGTATCGACCCCCCATCATTTTGGCGACGTAGCGCTCAGTTAAGTTTGCCGCCTTATGTGCTCGAGGTGTTAACCGCAACTGAGCTTGATCAAAAGCTTGACGTCGTGACGAGCAGTTTGTCGCACGGCGAAAA
>CAIZGG010000166.1 GCA_903932425.1 uncultured beta proteobacterium
ATACGACTAGGCCTGGCTGTGACCACAATAATCTTGGATGATAAGTAGATCGCCTCATCTACTGAATGAGTGATTAACATTACGGTCTTGCGCTCGGCACTCAATGCAGCCAACAATAAATCTTGCATCGCTGAGCGAGACTGTGCGTCTAACGCGCCAAACGGTTCATCCATTAAAAGAAATTGAGGTTTCACGGCATAGGCACGTGCAATCGCTAAGCGCTGCCGCATACCGCCCGAAAGTGTTTTGGGATAGGCGTTTGCAAAATCACTCAATCCCATCAACTGCATATAGCGCTGACAAATCTCCTCGCGCTCTTTGGCGTCGACGCGATTAGCGTTGAGTGTCAACCCAAAGCCTATGTTCTCTTTCACCGTTAGCCACGGAAACACACCGTATTCTTGAAAAATCACACCGCGCTCGGGGCCTGGGCCTTCAATCGGTTTACCGTCAAGCAAGACGGTACCGGTGCTAGGCTTCACAAAGCCTGCAACGATATTCATCATCGTTGTTTTACCGCAGCCTGAGGGCCCGATGATCGAAACAAACTCTCGATCGGCGACGTCAAAGCTCACGCTCTCAACGACTTTAAGTTGATTGAACGACACTGATACGTCTTTGAAGGCAATACGTGTGCTCATTCGATTCGATCCTGCCAGGCGACCAACCGCTTGCTCAAGCGACGGAGTAATACATCCATCGTCAGGGCGATGAATCCAATACAGATAATGCCAACATAAATGATGTCAAGTTGAAAAAACGATGAGGCATTTTGAATCATGGCGCCTAAACCCTGCTGCGCCGCAATGAGTTCTGACGCGACCAAGGTTGCCCACGCAACGCCAAGTGCCACGCGTAACGCCGTCAAAATATGAGGAATCGTGAGCGGAAAAATAACTTTTCGGAAGATCTCTGCATCAGTCGCACCTAGGGTACGCGAGACTTTCACAAAAATGGGACTGATCTGTGCCACCCCTTCGTACATCACAATGACCCCTGCAAAAAAGGTTGCATAAAACAAGATTGCCACTTTAGCAATCTCACCAATGCCAAAATAGACGATCACTAAAGGGATTAATGCGATTGGCGGCAATGCCCGAAAAAAATTGATCAAGGGATCAATAAAGCGCCTAACATCTTTATACCAACCGAGCATAAAGCCGACGGGCACAGCGGCGGCGATGCCCAGTGACACGCCGATGGCGACCCGCTGTGTTGACATCGCGATATCACGCAACAAGCGACCATTCGTGAGCAACTCTTGAAACTGCAGAGCGACCGCATGAGGCGTAGGCACTAAGGCAGGGTTAATCAAACCTGAATAAGCGATCGCGTACCAAAGCGCGACCAACAACCCCCAAGGGGCCAAAATTAAGGTGATATTGCGCAACAAGGCGTCTCCATTGGCATCGAGTCTGTCTGAACTAAATGGTGGTCGGATCAGCTCGATTTTTATACTGGTATTCTGTCAGAAATAGTACTATGAATAGACCCTGCAAAATAATAATTCTAAAAGCATTCCTTTGTGTCTCAATGGATTTAAAGCCATGATTAATATTAAAGACGTACAGGCCTTCGTCTACCGCGCCCCGATCGAAACACCCGTCCAGACATCCTTTGGACTGATGCGTGATCGTCCCGCGGTCTTTGTACGCGTGCAAGATGCAGAGGGTGCAGTCGGCTGGGGCGAGGTTTGGTGTAATTTTCCGTCATGCGGCGCCGAGCACCG
>CAIZGG010000167.1 GCA_903932425.1 uncultured beta proteobacterium
ATGATGATGTCGAACTTGCCGGAATAGAGCGAGGGAATCACTCCGGCCCAGGCAGTATCGATGACCGTAGGTTTGACCCCAAGGGTTTTACAAAAAATATCCGCTAAGTCAATGTCGTAGCCGATGATTTGACCGTCTTTGCGAAACGTAAACGGAGGGTAGGCGGCCTCAACACCGATGCGTAATTCACCAAATTTTTTGATCTGCTCGATGGTCAGAGGAGCGGCTAGCGCTGCGCGAAGCGGGATCAATGACAGAGTAGCCATCGAGCCTGCGGTCAATAAGAGTTTGCGTCGAGTTGAGTGATTAACCATGATAGTTTGCCTTGTATGGATCGCGAGGGCTTAATACAGCGTGTATTTAGCAAGCAATAACCATGCCAGCGTTCTGAGCTAACCGGGCAGCCAACTGTGCGAGAGGGCATGCTGCTCAAATTCGGAAAGCTCTAAAATGATGCAAACTTTTTTGCATCAGGCTTACCAGAGCCCAGATCACTTTGCATGCTTAACCAGAGAGAATCACTGTGCCCTTGCCAGATAGTATCGAACGCGAAGAAATTCACAAACGTCAGATCACCATGCGTGCGTATCGGCGCATCGACGGTCTCTACGATATTGAGGGCCGGGTGGTTGATAACAAACCGATCGAGTTTGTAGCCCCTTTGACTAACAGGGTGCTTGCCCCGGGGCAACCGATACATGATTTATGGATTCGCCTTGTGATCGACGACGAATTTTTAATTCATGATGTATTTTCGTCCTCAGATTCAACCCCTTTTACCGTTTGCAAGCAAGCACCGCCAACACTTTCGGTGTTAAAAGGCGAGCGCATTGGCGGCGGATGGGCCAAGTTAGTGCGTTCAAAATTAAAAGGGGCGGCAAGCTGTACACATTTGATGGAATTGCTAGGCCCCATGGCGACCGCTGCCTATCAGGCGTTGTGGCCGGTCGTTCGTCATCGGCCAGAGGTATTGGATGCAAATGGCCGACCGGTCAAAATCGATAGCTGCTACGCCTACGCTAGCAACCGAGAGGTCACGCTACAACTTTGGCCTCAGTTTTACGACGGGCCAAAGCCTTAGAATTTGTCACGCTATACTCAAATCAAAATATTGACACCAAGCGGCGCGCCAGTTTGAACGACGCGCCGTTTTGTATATAAAACGGAGACCTTTCATGCGATCGTTATTATTTGTACCTGCTGACAGCCCACGTAAGCTCGAAAAATCACTGCAAAGTGGTGCCGATGTCTTGATTTTTGATCTTGAAGATGCCGTGTCGCCCGCCCGCAAAGAAGATGGCCGCATTGAAGTTGTTAAATTTTTGACGCAGGTCAAGGCCTCTGGGGTCAAAACGCCTAAGCTCTATGTGCGGGTAAACGCACTCACCACAGGCATGACCCTGGCTGACTTGGCAGCAGTCATGCGCTGCCGCCCTGATGGTATTGCACTGCCTAAGTCTTCTGGCGCAGCCGACGTGGCCTTGTTGGCGGCCTATCTTGAAGCCTTCGAGCAGATGTTTCCGGCAGTTGCAGGCGAAGCCGCGCAGACTGCCATCTTGCCAATCGTGACAGAAACCGCTGAAGCCTTGGCAGGCCTAAACAGCTACCGTGGCGCTTCGCCTCGTTTAGCCGGTTTGATGTGGGGCGCTGAAGATTTGGCTGGCGATATTGGTGCGTTGACAAACAAAGATGAAGAGGCGCCAGAGCAGTGGACGTCCCCCTTTGGTCTGGTGCGCAACCTGTGCCTGTTTGCAGCGGCGGCGGCCGGCGTGCCGGCAATCGACACCGTTCCTACTGAACTCAATAACCCTGAGGCGCTACTGCGCGAAACGCGTCGTGCCTATCGCGATGGATTTTCAGCCAAAGCGGCAATTCATCCAGGACAAGTGCCAGTGATTAATCAAGCCATGACACCTGACGCGCAGGCTCAAGAGTGGGCTCAGCGGGTGATTGCCGCCTTTGCTGAAAACACGAGTGTGGGTGTGGCCACGCTTGATGGCAAAATGCTTGATACACCGCACCTTCGCTTAGCCAAAAAGATTGCCGCTGCAACGCAGCTTGCGTAAAAGGATTGTGACGATGACCGGTCCGTTGGTAGGTGTGCGTGTTGTTGATATGACCTCGATTTTGATGGGGCCCTATGCTGCGCAGTTGCTGGGCGATATGGGCGCTGATGTCATTAAAGTCGAAGCGCCATCCGGCGACATGGTGCGTGACTTAGGGCCGATGCAACATCCCCGGATGGGTTCGCTGTATCTGCATGTCAATCGTAGTAAACGTGGTTTGGTTCTTGATTTGAAGCAGCCTGCTGGTCTTGAAGCTGTCAAAAAATTACTGGCAACGGCCGATGTGTTGCTCTATAACGTGCGTCCGCAGGCGATGGCTCGTCTGGGTCTGGGTTATGACGTTGTGGAAAAGATCAACCCCCGGTTGCTCTATGTAGGCACGTTTGGTTTCGGGCAAGATGGCCCTTACGCGGCCAAGCCAGCCTTTGATGACTTGATTCAAGGTGCGATTGGCCTACCATCCTTGATTAAACAGGCGGGCGCAGACGTGCCGCGCTATGTTCCTTCAAATATCGTCGATCGCACGGTTGGTTTGTATGCCGTGACGTCGTTATGTGCTGCCTTGTTTCACCGTGAAAAAACCGGGCGTGGGCAAAAGATCGACATCCCGATGTTCGAGACAATGATCAGTCATTTGCTGAGTGACCATATCGGTGGCCAGACGTTTGACCCGCCCAATGGCCCGCCGGGATACCCAAGACTGCTCGCCTCTGAGCGCCGCCCCTATAAAACCGCAGACGGCTATGTCTGTGCCGTGATTTATAGCGATAAGCAATGGGCTTCGTTTTTTAAGGCGATCGGTCGCTCAGAAATATTTGAAAATGATCCGCGCTTTTTAAATCTAACGGTACGTACCCAGCACATCAATGATTTACAAGCGCTCGCCGCGAAAATATTTTTAGAACGTACGACGAATGCGTGGCTTGAGTTGCTTGATCAGGCTGACATCCCAACAATGCCGCTGCATACGCTTGATACAATTTTTGACGATCCACATTTAAAAGCGGTCAACATGTTTGAATGGATCGAGCATCCCACAGAAGGCCGTGTGAGGCGGGTGGCTGTGCCAACAACCTGGACCGACAGCCAACCCACACCTGGTCGCGCCGCGCCACAGTTAGGCGAACACAGTGCTGAAATTTTAAAAGAGTTGGGTTATTCAGATACTGAAATCGCGTCGCTGATTGCGCAAGGCGTGACGCTGACGGGCAAGCCTCAAGCGGGCGTATAGCGTGACCATCGATTTAACCCGTTGGATCAGGCCGGGTGATGGCATCTGGTGGAACGAGTGCACGGCTGAGCCCTTGACGTTGACCGAGACACTCGTGAGCCAACGTGAGGCGCTCGGGGGCTGCTCGGTCTTTGTGGGGCCGACGTATACGTCGACACTGCAACCCGAGCACGCCGATTGGTTGTCTATGCTGAGTTACTGCGGCATTGGTGAAAATCGAAAATTACTCGAAGCCGGTGCGATGCAGTTGATTCCCAGTCATTGCTCGCAACTTCATCGTTTGCCTTCTGAGGGGGCGGCTAAAGCAGACGTGGTCTTTTTACACCTCAGCCCTACAGGCCCGGACGGTCGGCGTAGTCTTGGGATTGCCAATGATTATTTGATCTCGGCGGCCAAACAAGCGCGCGTCGTGATTGCTGAAGTGAATCAGCAGATGCCTTGGACGTTTACCTCGCATGCGCTTGAGGGGATAAAAATAGATGCAATTGTTGAGTCAGACCGAGCATTGATTGAACTTAAGCGCAGTGCTATCTCAGAGATTGAGAGCAATATCGCTCGACATGCTGCTGAGTTTATCCCTGACCGTTCGGTTCTTGAAATGGGTGTGGGTGCAATACCTGAGTCAATTTTATCGGCGCTCACTGATCGCAAAGATTTAGGCATTCACACTGGAATGCTGGGCGATGTTGCAGTTGACTTAATCGAATGTGGCGCTGTGACCAATGCCTTTAAAACGATCGACCGTGGTTTGACGACTGCAGGCGTGTTGATGGGAACGCGGCGGTTGTACGAGTTTGCTCGCCACAATGCCCTGTTAAATATCCAACCCTTTAGTTACGTTCATACGCACGCCACGCTGGCGCAGCTTGATCAGTTCGTTGCGATCAATTCTGCAATTGAAGTTGACCTGACTGGTCAGATCGGGGCGGAAGTGATTGACGGAAAATATATTGGTGCAACGGGTGGGCAAGTGGATTTCACCCGTGGCGCGCTCGAATCGAAGGGTGGGCGTTCGATCGTCGCTCTGCCCTCAACGGCTAAGCGCGGGCAGCTTAGCCGCATCGTGGTCAACTTGCAGGGGCCGGCAACGAGCTTACGCACGGATGCTGATGTGGTGGTGACAGAGTGGGGCAGCGCGCAACTTAAAGGGCAGACCTTACAAGAGCGCGTCAAACGTATGATCGCGATTGCTCATCCAGAGCACCGAGAACGGTTAGCACGAGAGGTTTACGAGCAAGGTCTGCGCTAAAAGTGCAGTGCGGCAATGTATGACTGGGTCACGAGATCACAGCACGAAGTGTCGAAAGACTTTGAACCGTAAGGGCTTAGCCGCAGGGTGTGCGGCACTTCTGCTGAGTGATTGTTATAGTAGTGTTGACATGCGGTTTGATGAGATATAGCGAGAGGCAAACATGGATTTTTCATTTTCACAAGAGCAAGAAAGCATCCGCGAGGCGATCAGCAAGATCTGCGAACAGTTTGATGATCACTACTGGCTTGAAAAAGACCGGCACGGTGGGTTTCCGACCGAGTTGCATCAGGCACTCGCCAAAGATGGCTGGCTGGGGATTTGTATTCCTGAGCAGTATGGCGGTTCGGGCCTGGGCATCACCGAAGCCTCAATCATGATGCAAACGATCAGTGAATCTGGTGCCGGTATGAGCGGCGCATCAGCCGTGCATATGAATATTTTTGGTTTAAATCCGGTGGTGCAGTTCGGTACTGAAGAGCAAAAGCATCGCATGTTGCCGCCGTTGATCTCGGGAGCAGAGCGTGCCTGTTTTGCAGTGACCGAGCCCAATACAGGTTTGAATACGACACAGTTGAAGGTAAAGGCTGAACGAGTCGGCGACCATTACGTGCTGAGTGGTACGAAGGTATGGATTTCAACGGCGCAGGTTGCTGAAAAAATGTTGATCTTGGCACGGACGACACCCCTCGAAGAGGTTACGAAGCATACTGATGGCTTAAGTTTGTTCTATACAAATTTCGATCGTAACTTTATTCGTGTACACGAGATCGAAAAGATGGGACGCAAAGCGGTTGATTCAAACGAGTTGTTTATCGATGGCTTGAAGGTACCTGTCGAAGATCGCATTGGTGAAGAAGGCAAGGGCTTTCATTACATCATGCACGGCATGAATGCCGAGCGTATTTTGATCGCGGCCGAGGGCGTAGGCTTAGGGCGCGTCGCCCTTAAAAAAGCGACTGAGTACGCCAAGCAACGTGTAGTGTTCGATCGGCCTATCGGTATGAATCAAGGGATTCAACACCCTCTGGCTGCGAACTGGATGGAGCTTGAAGCGGCAAACCTGATGGTGTTTCAGGCGGCTTCAATGTTTGATCGCGGTGAGCCGTGCGGCGCGCAAGCGAATGCGGCGAAATACCTGGGCGGCGAGGCCGGCTTTAATGCGTGTCAGCAAGCTGTCATGACGCATGGCGGTTTTGGCTACGCGAAGGAATATCATGTTGAGCGCTATCTGCGTGAAGTGATGATTACACGCATCGCGCCTGTCAGCCCGCAATTAATTTTGTGCTTTATTGCCGAGCGTGTGCTTGGTTTACCCAAATCCTACTAGGAGACCATCGTGGCAGGTTTGTACTTTGAAGAGTTTGAGGTCGGTCAGGTGTTTAAGCACTCAATGACGCGTACCGTCACCGAAATGGATAACGTGTTGTTCTCAACACTCACCATGAACCCACAACCCTTGCATCTGGATAAAGAATTTGCGTCTAAAACTGAGTTCGGGCAGATTCTAGTCAATAGCTTATTTACCTTGGGTTTGGTGATTGGTATTACGGTTGGGGAAACGACACTTGGTACGACGATCGCCAATCTTGGTATGACGGATACTCGGTTTCCGCATCCTGTCTTTTATGGCGATACGATTCATGTCGAGACAAAAATTGTCTCGAAGCGTTTGAGCAAATCGCGCAAAGACGCTGGCATTGTTGAATTTGAACACCATGGGATTAACCAGCGCGGAGAAATCGTTTGCATTTGCGTGCGCTCTGGTTTTATGAAGTGTCGTCCCGCGTAAGGTGAAACCGGCCTTCAGCAACACGCGCCCCACGGATGCCACGATGGCATTTGCGGTGCTCGTGATCTGCTTTGTGTTTAATTTGCTGGGTCGAGGAATTGGTGACGCGTACGTCACCTTTTTGTTGCCAATCGAAACACAATTCGGTTGGAGTCGCTCAGAAATTTCGAGCGTCTATTCCGTCTACATGCTTGCCAATGGCTTTTCGGCGCCGTTGATTGGCATCATGTTTGATCGACTGGGGCCACGTATCGTTTGTGCACTGGGCTTTGCAAGCTTGGGCTTGGGCTACCTGGCGGCCGGTAGCTTGACGCAACTGTGGCAATTTCATTTGTGCGTAGGCATAGCAGGCGGAATTGGTGTGACCTCTTTAGGGATGGTGCCCTCGCAAAGTTTGATTAGTCGCTGGTTTCCAAACAATACCAGCACTGCGATTGGCATTGCCTACGCAGGGTTTGGTGCCGGCACCTTGATCATGGTGCCCTTTGCGCAATATTTAAATGATACGGTGGGCTGGCGTAACGCGTACCATGTCCTTGGGGGCATGATGTTGCTGCTCTTGCCCTTGGTGATGCTGTTGCCATGGCGCATCATTCGTGCGGGGCACGCTGATTATGCGCGTTCTCTGGGGGCAAAGCCGCTGTCAAAAAATATCTTTGCGCCTCTGCGTCTGGCGATCCGTTCGCCGGGGTTCTGGGCTCTGGCTCAGGCATTTTTCTTTACGTCAGTGGTGATCTACACGGTCATGGTACAGACGATTGCTTTTTTGGTTGAGTCAGGATTCTCTGCGTTTGAGGCGGCAAGCGCCTTTGGCGTTGCGGGTATGCTCTCGGTGCTAGGGGTCGGCTCGTCTGGCAAGCTCGCGGATAAGTTCGGTCATCGCTTGATTGTGTCGATCACCTTTACGTGTACCTTCTTAGGGTTGGCAAATTTATTGGCAATGGCATTTTTTCCATCACCCTGGTTTTTATTTGGATTTGTTGCTTTCTTTGGGATTGCGCAGGGTGCACGCGGGCCGATCATTTCAGGGCTGTGTTCAAAGTTGTTTCCCGGTCCCGGCCTGGCAACGATTTATGGCGCGCTCTATGCTTTCATGTCGGTGGGTGCCGCCGCGGGTGCGTTATTGTCTGGGTGGTTGCACGATCTGACCGGCGGCTATGCGGTGAGTATTGCATTTTCGATGGCAAGTGTTACGTTAGCCGTATCGCCTTTTTGGGTTTCGCGGGCGTTGCGAAAGTTTGGTTGACACGTTTTGCATATGCAACTGCACGGGTGTGGTTTTTCTTGGCGGCCGTAGCCTTGATTAGAAGCGTCCCTTGATTGATTGCAAAATTCTGCCCTTTGCGCAGGCCATTTCGTCAAGAATTGTGTAATGGTTCAGTTCTGGCAGGTTTTCAAATATTCCTGGTGCGTTAGCTTTGGCGCGATATTCGGCAAACTCGATCGTTTGCGTTTGCATGGCAGGCAGCTCTGCCTCACCTACAAACAGGTCAAGGACTTTGCCGCCTAGAGCAGGTAACTTAATCGGCGAGAATCGTGTCGCAGTCGCCTCGTCTAAATTTAGCTTGTCGTTTAGATAGCAATGGCGCATGGGCTCTAAATCATAGATACCACTAATCGCAGTGCCGCCAAGTACACAGGGCTCGTCAAGGGCCATCGCGGTCAAGTGACCGCCAGCCGACCAACCCGTCAGCCAAATACCTGGGTTGCTCGAGCGACGCGCCGCAATTTTTTGACTTACTGCGCGAAGGCCTAAACGAATGTCTTGAACGATCTGATCCATTTTGGCTTCGGGGGCTAAGGTGTAACCCATCATCGCCACACTGATGCCCGCTTCAATGAAGGCCGGTACGATAAAGGTAAAGTCAGTTTTTGCTCTGTTTTGCCAAAAACCACCATGAATGAACGCAACAACAGGGCTTTGGTCGCCCGCTGAAAAATAGTCATACGACTGGCGTGCACCGCTGCCATACGAAACATCCAGATGCGAAGAGTGTGCCGCACGAAACTCTTGACTGCGCCGCCCCCAGGCCTCGATGATGCTTGCGCTATCGGCCACAGCCTTTGAATTGTTATAGGCGTCATCGCGTTGTTCGCGGGTAAGAGTGGTTGACATGTTTGTGCTCGCGTAAGGGGTGAAGTCTGACGATGTTCTGTGTCTGCGGGGCAGTGCGCCTTGAAGCAGTTTCTAGGCTATGCGCAAGCTTACTCTAGAATTTTTGGCTTGAGCGGCGTCTGCTGCGCAGCGTGAGGCGATTGAGTCTGAAGGGCGCAGACCACCTAAAATAGTATAGTTGGGGTACCAAGTCTTTTTTAATCGAATATGCGTCACTCCACGACGGTCGGGGCGGGGCTTTCTATGATTTTTCAGGATCTATCGCGTGACTGAACAAACAATTTATCTTTTCAAAGCTTTCTTCTTAGGCATCGTCGAAGGCCTGAGTGAATTTTTGCCAATTTCAAGCACGGGGCACCTAATTCTCTTCGGACATCTAATTGAATTTTCTTCAAACGAAGCCAAGGTATTTGAAGTTGTGATTCAGTTAGGTTCGATCTTGGCGGTCATGTGGATTTTCAGGGCACGCTTGAGGCAATTGATTGTCGGGACGGTACGGCTAGATCCAGTCGAGGTAGCCTTTACGCGTAATTTATTAATCGCTTTCTTGCCGTCTGCAATCGTCGGTTTATTATTTATCAAAGCGATTAAAGCTTTGTTCTTTCATCCTAGCGTTGTGGTGGTGACCTTGATCGTAGGCGGTTTTATTATGATCTGGGTCGAGCGTAATCGCCCTGCGTCGGGTGACGATCCGCGCGCGAGCGCATTGACCCTAGAACAGATCACCTGGCGCCAGGCCCTGGTGGTGGGCTTGTGTCAGTGCTTAGCCATGGTGCCAGGCACCTCTCGGTCAGGCTCAACGATCATTGGCGGGATGCTGGCGGGTATCCAGCGCAAAACAGCGACTGAGTTTTCGTTTTTTCTTGCTATGCCAACGATGCTAGCGGCCGCGCTTTACGATACCTACAAGCACGCGGGCTTGCTGAGCCAACAAGATATGCTTGCTATCGCGGTAGGCTTCATCAGCGCTTTTTTGAGTGCCTTGTTTGTGGTGCGCGCAGTGCTTGCGTTCGTGTCGCGTCACACCTACCGCGTGTTTGCGGTGTACCGCATCGTGCTGGGCATGGTAGTGGGGGCGTGGCTGTTGTTGGGTCGCTAGCGCAGTGGCCGCGCCGTCGGTCGGCCACTCGCTTACGGTTGCTTGCTTACTCTGCAGTGACCCCTGCCGATTGAATAATTTTCTGCCATTTTTCACTATCGCTTTTAATCAAGGCCGTGAATTCTTCGGGTGTGTTTGACATCGGGACTAAGCCAACCTCTTGAAAACGCGCGCGTAACGCGGGGTCTTGGATTGCTTGCTGTAGCGCTCGATTCATGCTCGCGATAATGGGTGCTGGTGTGCCAGCGGGTGCCGAGAGGCCGTACCAGTTATTAATTTCAAAATCCTTCATTCCTGCTTCGGTCATCGTGGGTACGTCCGGAAACAAAGGAAAGCGCTTGCTTGAAGCCAGAGCGATTGCTTTTAAGCGCCCCGCACGGATGTGGCTCAGCCCACCTGGAATGGTTAGAAACTCGAGTTGTGTGCGCCCAGCCACCAGATCCACAACGGCTTGCGCGCCACCTTTGAAGGGGATGTGATTGATGCGCACGCCCGCCTGCAATCTGAAAAGCTCACCTGCTAAGTGATCGGCGCCACCTGTGCCCGATGAGCCAAAAAAGACTTGATCTGGATTGGCTTTCAGGTAGGCGATCAACTCGGCCAGGTTGTTGGCTGGCACCGAGGGATGAACCGCCAGAATTAGGGGTGCATCCGCCATCAGTGAGACGGGCGCAAAATCTTTTTGCGCGTTGAACGCAATGTTTTTATACAGGTGCGGATTGATCGCGATGGGGCCTGCGTAGGCCATCAAAAACGTGTAGCCGTCGGGTGCCGCCTTGGCAACAAAATCGGTGCCGATATTACCGCCACCGCCCGCCTTATTTTCAACCATCATGGTTTGACCCAAGGATGTTGTTAACAGCTGGGCGATACTGCGCACGGTGATGTCTGAGGCCCCACCTGCAACGTAAGGGACAACGAAGCGAATTGGTTTGCTTGGCCACGCATCGTTGGATTGCGCCACGCTTGGCAGACTGATGAAGACCATCGTACTTAAAACAAGACGTGCAAGGCTTAAGCAAAGATATTTAGCGGCGTGCATAGACGTTTCGAAATCCGATCGGTGTTGTGAATCACTCATTTTGTGCAAACGCACTTCAATGTAGCAGGCGGCTTGACCTTCGTCTACAGACTCACTGATGGGCCGGCTGATGGTTGTGAGCCCGAGTCTATGGACAGAGGACGCTCAAGGGCATCCGAGGCATACTGACACGCCACCGCTTTGCGATTCAGCCGATTTAGTAGTAACTTCTTGCAAGTTTAAAAATTGTGGGTCATTTGGTAAGCCTATTGAAGTAAGCCTAGTGATCCGACTCACCCTCAAGGAAGCCCGATGCGTTTATTTAGTTATGAAGACCCAAGCCAGCAAAAGCGTGTGGGCTTGTTGCGTGCCAAAGATTCAAGCGAGTTTATCGATCTGGCCGCCACCGACGCCAGCTTGCCTAAGACGCTGCTTGAAGTGATTTCAACAGCCGGTGCAATGACGCGTATCGCTGAGCTGGCAAAAAGCGCAACCGCCTCGATCAAATCGGTTCAAGGGCTCAAGTTCATCCCGTTGGTCGATAATCCAACCAAAATTATCTGTTTGGGCCTGAACTATGCCGACCACGCCGCTGAAGGTGGACATGCGCGCCCCGAGTACCCAAGTTTCTTTATGCGCGGCCCAAGCTCGATGGTGGGGCATTTACAGCCAATGATTCGTCCAAAGGTCTCTGACAAGTTTGACTATGAGGCCGAGCTTGCGTTCGTGGTGGGTAAACGCGCCAAGCATTTGACAGCCGCAAACGCGCTTGATTGCTTAGCTGGCTATAGCGCCTTTAACGACGGCAGTTTGCGCGACTATCAGCGCAAGTCAACGCAATGGACGATCGGTAAAAACTTTGACGCTACCGGCGGTTTTGGCCCTTGGCTGGTCACGCCCGACGAGTTGCCGCGCGCGGCCGATGGCTTGCGGATTCAATCGCGCCTGAACGGTCAGATCATGCAAGACGCCAACACCAAGAACTTTTTGTGGGGCATCGTTGAAACGCTGGTGTTGATCACCGAGTGCATGACCTTAGAGCCAGGCGATGTGGTCATCACAGGTACGCCAGCCGGTGTTGGCTATGCAAGAAAGCCGCCCGTTTTCATGAAGGCTGGCGACACCATCGAGATCGATATTGAGGGTGTTGGTATCTTGAGCAATCCGATCGCCGACGAGTAGTCGATTTAAAGCTCTCATTTGATCGTCGCTTAGATTGCTTGGTATTTCCTTATATGGGTGGCAGCGATGAGGTGCTGCGATCGCCTGAATAAGTACCTTGGGTATCAGAGCCGCGGTCGTTGTGGGTGCAATTAAAAAAGCTCGACACTTTTAATGAGTGTCGAGCTTTTTGTTTACAAGTGACGTTAACGCTAGCGATCTCTCAACGTTAAGAGATCACTTCTCAACGTTAAGAGATCACTAGGTGTTAAACCACGCCTTGCTCGTAGAACTTGGCGATTTCTGCTTCTGAATAGCCGACTTCACCCAAGACCTCAGCCGTGTGCTCGCCCCATTGCGGCGCGGTTGTGACGACGTCTGCCGGAGTGCGACTCAGCACGGTTGGTAAGGTGATGAAGCCCTTTTCTTTACCGTTTTTATCTTTCACCATTTTAGAAATGTGTGATTGCTTGATGTGCTCGTCGGCAAACATTTCGGGCACGTTGTAGACCGGGCCTGCAGGCACGCCTGCTTTGTTCAGGTTGTCGACCCAGTAGGCCACCGTATTGGTGCGAAATACTTCATTGAGCGCCTGGTTGCACTTAGCGCGATTCACTGCACGAGTTTTTTCGTTGGCAAAGTCAGGGTCTGCCATCCAGTCTGGGCGCTTGGCGAGTTCGCATAAGCGTACCCAGTTGCCTTGACCTGAAGCGCCTAAGTTAAAGACGCCGTCGCTCGCTTCAAACAAGCCCATTGGGCTTGAGGTCGGGTGGTCGTTACCGGCTTGGCCCGCGACATCACCCTCGTTGAGGTAACGCGCTGCCTGAAAATCCATCATCGCAATTTGTGAGTGCAGCAGCGAGGCGTGAACCCATTGCCCTTTACCTGAACGCTCGCGCTCAAGCAGTGCGGTCAAAATACCAATGCCGGCATACAGGCCCGCACTCATATCGGCAACCGCCAAGCCTGCGCGTACGGGGCCTTGACCGGGAATACCCGTCACTGACATCAACCCGCCCATCCCTTGCATGATCTGGTCAAAGCCAGGACGTGAAGCGTAGGGGCCTTCTTGGCCATAGCCAGAAATACTCGCCAAAATAATGCGCGGATTGACCTTGGCGAGTGACTCATAGTCAACGCCCAGTTTGTTCTTGATGTCTGGACGCCAGTTTTCAACTACAACGTCAGCTGTTTTTACCAAGCGCATCATGATGTCGAGTGCGCCCGGTTTTTTGAGATTCAGCGTCATCGCCCGCTTGTTGCGGTTCAGGTTTTGAAAGTCGCCACCTTCACGATTCGCAGCAAACATGCCTTCATTAGGATCGACGCCCTTGGGCGGTTCAATCCGGATGACGTCGGCACCGAAGTCAGCTAACAAGCGCACGCAGTTTGGGCCCGCGCGCACACGAGACATATCGAGAACTTTAAGATTTGAGAGTGCTGAAGAAGCCTGGATTTTTGACATGATTTTCGATTTAGATTGAATGGCAAAGGCGGTCGGACAGATTTTTCTGTAATTTCGAGTGTACTGCCGACTTTCGAAGTCTTTTATAGGTTGCTTTGGGTGTTTTTGCAAGTGATACTGCTAGACTTACAACGATTAACAACGTCCAAAAGGGGAATTTACGTGGCAGAGTCAAGTACAGAGAAAAAAACCATCGTTGGCAGCATCATTGCCGAGAAAAAGGGTGCGATCGGTACGATCCTGATTTCGAACCCCAATAAAATGAATGCCATGTCAGTCCAGATGTGGACAGACTTGCCCAAAGCCATTCGGGCATTTGACGCCGACCCTGAGGTTCGGGTGATCGTGATCGTGGGGCAGGGCGAAAAGGCCTTTGTGTCGGGCGCTGACATTTCTCAGTTCGATACCTTGCGCAGCTCGCCAGAAACTCAGTTGGCGTACGAAGAGGCTGTCTCAGACTCAATGAACGCACCCGTTGAGTGTTCAAAGCCTGTGATTGCACAAATTCGGGGCTTTTGTTTTGGCGGGGGCCTGGGTCTTGCCGCAGCCTGCGACATTCGGATTTGCACCGAAGACGCAACGTTCAGAATGCCCGCTGCGCGCCTGGGTTTGGGCTATGGCCATAAAGGGATTAATCGCTTTACCAATATTATCGGCTTGGCGAATGCGACTGACATTTTCGTGACGGCGCGTCGCTTTGATGCTCATGATGCATTACGCATGGGTTTTGTCTCGCGCGTGTGCAAAGGCGACGAGATCGATGCGGTGATCGCCGAATACACCAAGCTGATTGCTGAAAATGCACCGTTAACGGTGGCAGCCAGTAAGTTCAATATCCGTCAGGTGTGTGCTCAGCCAGACGAGCAAGACCTTGAACGTGCCGTTGAGATGGTGAAAGCCTGTTTTGCCAGCGACGATTTCAAGGAAGGTCGCGCTGCGTTCTTAGAAAAACGACCTGCACAATTTAAAGGGCGCTAAGCACGAAGGTCAGGTTTACTGAGCGAATCTTCGCTTTCATAAACCTGGCCAGTACTGGACGCGTACGCCCGATCATTCGGCTATAGATTGAAGGGGTCTCGCTCGAAATCTCAGGCCTGCATGCAGGCCTGTTCTTTTACCAGCACGGCGTATTCGTCTGCGCTGACGCCCCACGCGGTTAAAACCTCTTGTGTGTGCTGGCCTAGTTGCGGTGCAGCACTCGCTGAGGGGCTGTTCGTGCCGTTAAACAAAATCGGCAAACCGAGCGAACGCATCGAACCGCCGTTGGCGTCTTCGACGTCAATCACCATGTTTAAGGCTTGTGTTTGTGGGTGATTGAGCGCCTCGGCGACGTTCTGTACGGGCCCGCAAGGTACGCCTGCCGCCAAGAGCTTTTCTTCCCAGTAGGCGCGCGTGTTCTTGCGCAGCACTGCATTCATCAAGGCCTCAAGTGCAGGGCGGTTATCTAGCCTGTTTTTACTCGAGTTAAAACGTGCATCGTCGTCCCACTGAGGGTTTTCAAGCACCTCAAGCAATTTTTTCCAGATTGTCGCGTTGCCACCACCAATCGCGAGTTCGCCATCGGCACACGCAAAGGTTTGATAGGGCGCAATTAACGGGTGGGCAGTGCCTAAGCGTTTGGGCATCGCGCCGCTGGCAAAAAACAAGGCCGCTTGCCAATAGAGTTGCTGCATTGAGGCCTGCAGTAACGAGGTTTGTACCCATTGCCCGTGACCCGTGCGTAGACGATAGATATAGGCGCTGAGCGTGCCCAGTGCGGCCAGTACACCAGAGTTGATATCGGCCGTGGGTACGCCTGGCTTGACTGAGCCGCCACCTTCTTCGCCTGTGACACTGATCAGACCACTAAAAGCCTGCAGCACCAAATCAAAGCCGCCACGCTCGCTGAGTGGCCCGGTCGAGCCATAGCCGCTAACCGACACGACAATCAATTTAGGATTGATCTTGATCAGATCTTCGGGGGCGAGGCCCAAGCGCTTGAGCGCACCTGGGCGATAGTTTTCGGTGACGACATCAGCCTGTTGAACCATCTTCAACAAGGTTTCGCGGCCAAGCTTAGATTTCAGATTGAGCGCGACCGACTTTTTGCCGCGATTGATCATTTGAAAGGATGCTGGCATCGTGTTGGCAGCACCGGCACTGCTAAAAGCTCGGGCATCATCTCCGCCCGGAAATTTTTCAATCTTGATGACTTCAGCGCCTAGGTCACCCAGCATCAGGCCACAGATGGGCCCTGCCATAATTTGCGACAACTCAAGAACTCGTATGCCAGCAAGAGGTTTGGTCGGATCAGGTACGGCAGTGTTCATTCGGGCTTCATTCCAGTTGACTGAACAATCTGACGCGAGAGGTTGTAGTCAGCGTCAATATATCGTTTGAATTCTTGGGCGTTCATGTGACCCACTTCACCGCCCAGGCTGGCGACTTTGGCCGTCACGGCGGGGTCGGCGAGTACTTTCATGACTGCCTGGCTCAAGGTATTCGCCTGAGTTGGTGTGGTGCCTTTTGGCGCCATCAGGCCAATAAACGTGAGATGTTCAAATTTAGGTAAGCCAAATTCGGCGACGGTAGGGATTGCCTCAGCACCGGGCCAGCGCTTGATAGAGGTCACTGCTAACGGACGAATTCTGCCTGATTTGATCAAGGGCATTGCCGCCACCAGTGAAGATAGTACGACTGGGATCTGACCACCCGCTAAGTCGGTTAGAGACGGGCCTGAGCCGCGGTAGGGCGCGTGCACAAGTTTGATCCCTGCGGCCTGATTCAAGAGTTCGCCTGCAATATGGCTCGGCGTGCCGATCCCAGCGCTGCCGTAGGTAATCACATCAGGTCTTTTTTTGGCATCGGCCAGCAGTTGGTCGAACGACTGATAGGGCGAATTAGCCGGCACCACGATCACGCTGGGCCCCCACATCAAATCTGCAATGGGTACCAAGTCGTCAATGCCATAGCCTGCGTCTAAAAACAACGTTGGGTTGATGGTGTGGTTGTTTGCGGTCACAAGCAAGGTCATGCCGTCGGCCGGGGCTTTTGCGACGAGTTGGGTGGCCAGGTTGCCGCCCGCACCGGGCTTATTTTCAACCACAGTCATGGTGTTTAGAAGGGGACCGATCTTTTCGCTGACCATACGTGCCATGGCGTCAGCACTGCCGCCGGGCGCCACGATCACAATGATTCGGAGTGGCCCTTCGGCGGCCTTTGAGGCAGGCCCCCCTGCAAGTAGGCCGAGCGTGAAAAAGGCAACGGCCAATCTTGCAAAAGTAGCTCGCATTATTGCTCGCGCTTTGGAAACTGCATCAGCAAGATCGCTGCACCGTCTTTACCCGCGGTGATTGCGGGCGCTGGTTCAGTAGGATCGACAAATATTAGGGCCTGTTTGCCGCCGACATGTTCATTGAGTTGGCACTCGCCGCTCATGACCATCCAGTATTGGCCACGCCCCTGACTGGGTGCTGGGCCGGTGATGCGCTGCCCTGGTGCGGCTTGATAAAGCGTTGCGCCCAAGCCATCGGCCTCGAAAGGCACAACGGTTTGCTCAAGTACTCCAGTGAGGTTCTTAGGACCGTCGGCGTCGCCTAGCAGAGCAGGAATCAAGCCCAAGCCGTGACGGTAGTCTTTGGTGCGCCCTTTGAGACCTTCTTTGTAGTCGGGCATCCAGCGCGCACCGGGATCCCAGCCGTTACGCAAGGTGTAGTACTCAACGCCTGCCTCGGCCGCATGGATCGGTGCATAGGGTGTAAAGCCCATGGCGTAGTGCACGGTCAGGCCTTCGATGGGCTTGATGCCGAACTTGCCTCCGCCTGCCACAAAGACTTGAAACTGATCCGCTTGATGATAATGGCCGGGTATCGACATGTTTGCCGCTTGCTCAACCAAAAAAGCGATAGGTTCTAGTGGGGGCGGAAAGGCCTCGGGGGGGCGCGCAGGTAAGCCAGTGGCTTTGCGCTCTACGGAGTTGACGCCGATACACGAAGATACGTGTGTAATCGTGCCGTTTGGCAGCTTGTTGTAATGGCGGTTGGCGAGCGCGTGCTCGCGGGTGGCAAAGGATGGCATGTCGGACGATCCCTAAAAAATGCAGGTGAGTTATTTTGTTTGATGCAATCTTACCTGCCTGACCCGCTTGCTGTCGACAGCAAGGGCGCTCTTGACCATTTAAAGGGCAATTTCGCGCTAGACTTCGGCAAAAGATAGCTAGAAACCCTAAGGAGATTGAACCCATGAAACTGATCCGCGCTCTTGCTTTGGCTTGTGTTTGTTTCGGGGCTGCGGTGGTGCCTGCGTCTGGTCAGGCTCAGGGCGCCTATCCTGACAAGCCACTTTCAATGTGGATCGGGTTTCCGCCAGGCACGTCAACTGATTCAGTTGGTCGAATCTTGGCCGATAAGATGAGCAAGGATCTTGGTCAGCCAATTATTATTAAGAACAAGCCTGGGGTTGGCGGCACGCTCGCCCCGGCTGAGGTGGCTAAGTCTCAACCAGATGGTTACACCTTGCTGCTCAGTGCGACCGCGCCGATGGGTACGGCCGCCCATCTGATGAAAAACCTGCCTTATTCGCCCTTGACGGACTTTGCCCCAATCGGACAATCGTCCTGGTTGCCGTTTTTGCTGGTCAGCAATAAAACCAAAGGGCTTGATACTTTTGAAAAATATATTGCCTACGCCAAAGCGAATCCAGAGGCCTTGACCTACGCTTCGATTGGCAATGGCACCACTAGCCACTTGGTGATGTTGCTGCTGTTGCAAAAAGCCGGTGTGAAGATGGTTCACGTACCTTATCAAGGCAGTACGCAATCGCAGGCCGATGTGATTGGCGGCAATGTCGATGCCACTTTTGACACGATGGTGTCGGTGTACCCGCATGTGGTTTCCGGGCGTCTGAACGCACTCGCTGTGAGTACGACCAAGCGCACGGCCATGGACTCTTCAGTACCCACGATCGAAGAAAAAGGTCTTGGCAGTTTCAATCTAGGGGCGTGGATTGGCATGTTTGCCGTAAAAAATACGCCGCAGCCGATTATCGACAAGCTACATGGTGCCTTGAATCGCGCTTTGGCTGACCCTGAAACGGCTCGCAAACTCGTCGCCTTGGGTACTGAGGTCGTCAGCAGCGAAACCCCGGCACAGTTTGGTCAGTTTGTTGCCGAGAATTACAAACTTTGGGGTGAGATGGTCGAAATCTCGGGGCTTGAAAAGAAATAGAATCGCCATCACGCTACGATATTTTTAGATCGTTTAGTATCCAACCGTTTTATTGACTCTGGAGTTTTCATGTTGTTTCACAAAGCGATTCGTTTTTTTATGTTGTTCAGCGCCATCGCAGCGGTTTGTTTTTCAACGCAGGTGCGCGCCGAAGACCGCGTGACGCTTGAGCGCAACTCGCAGGCAGCCTTAAGTTCATTGATCGCCCAAAATACTGCAGCACGCGAGTTAAGTAAAAGCGCCGTTGCCATCCTGGTATTTCCAGATGTTAAAAAAGCCGGGTTTGTTGTGGGCGGTCAGTTCGGTGAAGGCGTGTTATGGCGTGGTGGCAAGGCGGCTGCTTTCTACAATACAGGTGGTGCGTCGTACGGATTTCAGGCCGGCGTGCAAGAGTATGGCTACGCCATGTTTTTCATGAAAGAAAGTGCCTTGAAAGCGCTTGATTCGACTCAAGGCTTTGAAGTTGGCGTTGGGCCAAGCATTGTGGTGATGGATCAGGGCAAAGGTGTGACGCACACCACGACGACGATGCAAGACGATATCTATGCTTTTATCTTCAACCAAAAAGGTTTGATGGCAGGCGTTGGTATTCAGGGTAACAAGATTACTAAGATCACAAAATGAGCGTATGCCAAGTGAATACTTTTCTGCGAGTTTTACTTGCTAGTCAGAATGGTTTACGGTGACAGCGCCTTCACTTAAATTGCCCCCGCTGCCTGTTGGTCGGCATTATCGTTTTCATACGATGGCCAAACCTTCGGGTGCCGAGTGCAACATCGACTGCGATTACTGTTTTTACCTTCATAAGACTGATTTGCTAGAGCAGCCCAAGCACGCGCGCATGGATGTCGCCACGCTTGAGCAATACGTGCGGCAGTACATCGAAAGTCAAACCGGTGAGCAAGTTGTTTTTTCTTGGCAAGGAGGCGAGCCCACCTTGCTAGGCTTGCCGTTTTATCAGCAAGTTGTCACCTTGCAAAAGAAGTATGCAAAGCCCAATCAAAAAATAGAAAACGATTTACAAACAAATGGCATCGCGCTTGATGCTGAATGGGTGCGGTTTTTAAAACAGAATAGTTTTCACGTGGGCTTATCAATCGATGGGCCGCGTGAGCTGCACGATGTCTATCGCAAAACCAACAACGGCAAGCCAACCTTTGACTTTGTGATGGCGGCGGCAAAACGCCTGGTGGATGCTGACGTTTCGTTTGCCGCCTTGTGCGTTGTGAATCGCCGAAACGCGCTTCACCCGAAAGAGGTGTATCGGTTTTTAGCCGACGAGGTCGGAACGTGGCGTGTGCAATTTAACCCTGCTGTTGAGCCGCGCACGTTTAAACAAGCGGCGCCGGCAAAGATGGATTTTTCTGGAGCGCCTGTGCAAGATAGCGCGCGCGCAAAGCCAGGCCATCCATTGTCGATCGTCACGGATTGGTCGGTTGACCCTGACGAATATGGCAGTTTTTTGTCTGGTGTGTGGGATGAATGGCTTGCGACCGACTTTGGTCGTATCCATGTGAATCTGTTTGAAACCGCTGTTGCGCAAGCGGCTGGGATGCCTGCGCAAACATGCACCCAGGCTGAGTTTTGTGGCAAGGGCTTAGCACTCGAACATGATGGCACGGTGTATTCGTGTGATCACTTCGTCTATCCAGAATATAAGCTTGGTACGATTACCCAAGAGCACCTAGGTGATTTGGCGTTTTCGGCTACACAAGAAAAATTTGGAATGGATAAGCGTGACACCTTGCCCAGGCAGTGTCGTGAGTGTGATTATTTAAAGCTGTGCTGGGGTGAGTGCCCTAAAAATCGCCTGATCAAAACACGCGAAGGCGAGGTTGGCTTGAATTATTTGTGCTCAGGCTTGTATCGGTTTTATGAACACATTGGCCCAGATGTCGTTCGTATTTTGCGACATCTGGGCCATTTGCGCTAAGGCGCAGTGAAAGGAACTCAGCCTAGCTTTGATTGGGCTTAGGTGCCTTTGTTATCAACGCAGCAGCACTTTACTAAAAAAGGTTCGTGCGAAGTGATCGAGCGGGGCAACGCTGCGGGTCAGTTTTGAACGCAAAATCGCGCCCTCCCAGCCGATCCAAAAAAATTGAGACAGACTTTCAGGATCGTTCGCTTGTGCGATCTCGCCCAGGTCGCGAGCAAGTCGCAGTAAAGCCGTGACGCGAGATTCCCAGGCCTGCATGACTTGCTCAAGCCGTTCTCTGAATTCGTCGTTGAGTGCAGCAAGCTCTTGCCCCATGTTGCCGATCAGGCAGCCTCGCTTGAAATCGTATTTAGCCATGCCAAGCTTTCCGTCATCGACAAAATCTTGCAGCCTTTGTAAGGGGGTGCGTTCGGGGTTATCAAAGAGCAAAGCCATCTTCTGGGCATAAAACTGCACGTAGTTATCAACGACCGCCACGCCGAATTCACGTTTGCTCTTGAAGTAATAATAAAAAGAGCCCTTCGGCACACCGACGATCGAAAGGATTTCATCGATCCCAGTAATTTGAAAACCGCGCTCTGTTAAAAGTTCAGTGCCGCACCAGATGATGGCCAACCGAGTATCGCCGCGCTGTTTGGCTGCTAGCGAACGGGCGTGTTTGAACTGCAGGTCTGCGTCTGACGCTGTCCCTGTGCGGGTGCCATATGGCGCAACGAAGGCATGAATGGTGGCCATAAATTCGACGAATACTGACAAAAAAAATAAACCAAGAAGTAAAAAATTTCTTGGATAAAATTTCTTAATTAGCTGATATATAACACTTTTCTATAGCAAATATTAATCAAGGGTAAATACCAATCGATTTTATAGACGATCGGTCTAATATCAACAGCGTTGTTGTTTAATCGAGCGCTGCCCTGACTGTTGATGGTGCGCCTTGTTCGAAGTGAAACAAAGATGTGCGTACGTGGTCTGATGAATCAAATAAAGACAGGGAGTGGGGCGCATGGCTGAGCCTTTGCTCGTTGTGCGTGCGCTCGACAAAAATTTTGGTGGAGTCCAGGCCGTCAAGGGGTTGTCTCTTGAGATCGCTGCGGGCGAGATTGTTGGCTTAATTGGCCCCAACGGTTCAGG
>CAIZGG010000168.1 GCA_903932425.1 uncultured beta proteobacterium
GGGGCTTTGGATTCAGCGGGGGTTTTGACAGACACCAAATACGAATCGTGTATCAGTTTCCCGTCGGCACGCAACTTGGCATTACGTGCAAAGGCGTCACGAATCGGCATGTCATGCAGGGTTTTCATGACATCAGCCACGTCATCACTACCCGACCTCTCGACCGCTCGCAAATAATTCAAAACAGCTGAGTATTGCCCGGCCTGCAACGCAGTAGGCATCTTGCCCATTTCTTTGAAAAAACGTTGCGAAAACTTGCGAGTCTCGTCATCCATATCCCAATAGAACGTCTCTGCGAAGTTCATGCCCTGAGCCGCCTGCAAACCAACGCCGTGTACGTCAGCGATACTCATGAGCATGGCGACCAGTTTTTGTTTTTTACCTAAGCCAAACTCGTTGGCTTGCTTGATTTCGTTTTGCAAATCGCCACCGGCACTGGCAAAGGCCACAGCATCGGCACCGCTACTCTGAGCTGAAATTAGAAATGAGGAAAAATCATTTCCAGGAAAGGGATAGCGCGAAGACCCAACGACTGTGCCACCGCCCTCTTTAATAAAACGCATGCCATCGCCTTCAAGCGAATGGCCAAACGCGTAATCAGCAGTCACGAAATACCATTTTTTTGCGCCAGCCTGAACCAGCGGTAAGGTTCCGACCTTCGCCAAGGCATAAGTGTCGTACACCCACATGACATTGGTCGGCTTGCAGTCTGCACCAGTAATACGCGAAGCACCGGCCCCTGTTGCCATCGTCATGCGGTTTTTTTCTGCCGCGATGTTCATCACAGCGAGTGCGACCGCACTGTTACCCAGTTCGGTCACCACATCTACACCATCACGATCGATCCATTCGCGCGCGCGCGCAGCCGCGACGTCAGCTTTATTTAAGTGATCCGCCACCAGTAGCTCGATCGGTTTGCCTGCGACTTTTCCGCCAAATTCTTCAATCGCAAGTTTCGACGCTAATACCGAACCTGGGCCGACATTACCCATATACAGACCAGACATATCGGTCAACACGCCGATCTTAACCACGCCACCAGAAATCTTGTCTTGGGCTTGCACGGGCATGACACAAAGAGTTGCAGCGACCGCAATTGACAGTAATGATTGCTTAAACATGATGGTCTCCTGAGTAAAGTATTTTTTTGATTTTTTGTATGGTATCGCGAATTAACCTCAAGCTCGCACCCACCTCACCACGAAAAATTTACGCGTGAGGTCGACCTGCCAACAGACGACACACAACGTTGCCGCGCTTAGTCCATACCGATATTGGCCTCTTTGATCACTTTTGCCCATTTGAGGGTTTCGGCCTCAATGAACGCACCAAACTCTGCCGAGGTTTCGGGTACGGGTACGGCTCCGAGCTCAATGATTTTGGCCTGAACGTCAGGCTGTTTAATGATTTCAACAATACTTGCGTTCAATTTATCAACGATGGGCTTTGGGGTTGCCGCGGGTGCCAGCAGACCAAACCACGACCATACCTCGTAGCCGGTCACCCCAACTTCTTGAATCGTCGGGATGTCGGGCAACTGCGGATTGCGCTGAGCAGACGTAACAGCCAGCGCCTTGAGACGCCCACTTTTTACCTGCTGGATCACCGAAGGCATATTGTCAAAAATCATTGAAATTTGGCCACCCATCAAATCGGCAACCGCAGGGGTACTTCCCTTGTAGGGGATATGAGTAATCTTTGAGCCACTCATCAAGTTGAACAACTCGCCCGAAAGGTGCAAGGTGGTGCCATTACCCGACGAGCCGTATGTCAGCTTGCCGGGATTAGCCTTGCCATAGGCCATCATCTCTGCCAATGTGTTGTAGGGCGCGTCTTTATTGACCACCAACAGATTAGGCACCATTGCCGCACGCGTAATTGGCACAAAATCTTTAGCAGCGTCATACGGCATTTTTTTGTATAAGCTGGGATTGATCGACTGCGTACCAATCGTCCCCATCATAATGGTGTAGCCATCAGGAGCCGCTTTCGCAACGAAAGCCGTGCCGATATTGCCGCCAGCGCCCGGACGATTTTCAACCACGACCGTTTGCTTAAATTTGTCGGTCAGCTTTTGACCAATTAAGCGCGCCAGAATGTCAGTGGTACCAGCAGCTGGAAACGCCACCACCATCGTGATTGAACGGTTGGGATAGTTATCAGCTGTTTGCGCCACGGCGGTCGCACCGACCGTTAACCCAAGCAGCATGGCTGCACTAATTTTTAAAGAGACCGCGTGCATGTTTTGCACTCCTTTTAATCGCCCTGTCAACGTAGGCGTTAAGTATTTCAAGAATGGCTTGAGTAGGCTGACTAGGGTCGATAAGTAACCGTTCGAACACCCGCCTGGCGTAAGGGCGCCGCGAGCGTCGCAAACTCAACCAGCGCGGCGCGCGTCTCGGCTGGATCGATAATATCCTCGATCACAAACGCCTCGGCACTGCGCATCGGCGAGGTCAGGCTTCGCACGCGAGCTTCAATCTCGGCATGCTTGGCCTTGGGGTCTTCCGCTGCTTCAATCTCGGCACGATAAGCAACTTCAAGGCCACCCTCGATCGGTAGCGAACCCCATTGCGCCGATGGCCAGGCATAGCGAAAATTGAAACGCCCAGGCGCTTGATGACCGGCCGCCGCCACACCAAACGCGCGACGCATAATCACCGAACACCAGGGTACGGTCGATTGTGAAACGGCCGTTAACGCACGCACACCCGCGCGCATCACGCCATCTTGCTCAGCCTCGATCCCGATCTGAAAACCCGCCACATCCACCATATTGATCAAGGGCAAATGAAAGGTTTCAGCGAGGTCAATCATGCGCACAAACTTGTCAGATGTTTGACGGTCCCAGGCACCACCGTAATGATAAGGGTTGCTTGCCGCAAACACGACGGGCCAACCGTCAATACGCGCCAGGCCGCCAACGATGGCACGCCCCCACTGCTTGCCCATTTCTAAAAATGAACCTGAATCAACCAAGGCTTCGATGATCGGCCTGATTTTATAAACCTTGCGAGGATCTTTGGGGATCGCCTGACGCAACCACGCTTGATCAACCGTTTCTGTTGGTACAGGGCCTCGCGCAGGCAGCTCATGCACCGACGCTGGCAGATACGACAAGAAGCGGCGAGCAGCGACAAACGCTTGCGCCTCAGACTCAACCTCATCATCGACCACGCCATTGCGTGCATGAATCTGACTGCCGCCCAACTCGTTCTTTGTATAGTTCTGACCAATCCTTGCCACCACGGGTGGGCCCGCGACAAACAGCTGCGAGGTGTCTTTCACCATCACAGAGTAGTGACTCGCCGACACGCGGGCCGAACCTTGTCCGGCAACTGATCCCAGGGCTAACGAGACGACGGGCACTTGCGACAAACTGCGAGTGATCGAGGTCCAGATTTTCATTTTGGGCAATAAGGCGTGACCCATCTTTTCGATGTTTTTGACTGAACCTCCGCCACCAGTACCGTCGACCAACCGCACCAGAGGCAGCCGCAAGTCGCACGCCATTTGTTCGGCAAAAATCATCTTATCGCCCACCGCGCCATCGTTTGCACCGCCGCGCACCGTGAAGTCATCCCCCACCAACACGACAGGCCGCTGATTGATCTGCGCCCGACCAATGATGACGTTTGAGGGCGTCACACTGACAAGTTTGCCTTCGCTGTCATAGCTACCCGAGCCGGCGAGCCCACCCACCTCACGAAAGGTCTGAGGATCGACAAGTTGGTCGATACGTTCACGCACCGTTAACTTACCGTTATCGTGCTGCCGCTTAACCTTATCTTCTCCACCCATCGTGAGTGAAAGTTTTTTTCTGAGGGCTAATTCTTCTAGTTCGGGGGTCCAACTCATCGCTTCACACAATCCTTACTGAAATATCCATCCACCACGAACGTGGTGGGACTTGGCTCAACATGTTACTCAACCGAGGCGCCAGACTTTTTCACAACGTCTGCCCACTTCGTTGTCTCGGCCTGAATAAAGGCTGCAAACTGGGCCGGGGATTCAGGTGAGGGCTCTGAACCAATCGCCAAAATCCGTGTTTGCACATCGGGCGTCTTAATAATTTCGACCGCGGCCTGATTTAATTTTTCAATGATGTCAGCAGGCGTACCCGCAGGAGCCAATAGTCCAAACCACGACATCACGAGAAAGCCTGTCAGACCACTTTCAGAAACAGTCGGGATTTCAGGCAACTCGCGATTGCGTGTTGCTGCGGTCGTAGCGAGCCCTTTCAGATTGCCAGACTTCACCTGAGGCAAGACCGTCGGCATATTGTCAAAGAGCATAGAAATCTGTCCACCAATCAGATCAGAGACAGCAGGGCTACTGCCTTTGTAGGGGATATGCGTCATTTGCACGCCCGTCATTTGCTTAAAGAGTTCACCGGACAGATGCAACGTGGTGCCGCTACCTGACGAGCCAAAGGTCAATTTACCTGGGTTCGCCTTACCCCAGGCAATGAGCTCTGCCAGCGTGCTGTAGGGAGCATTTTTGTTTACCACCAAAAGATTCGGCACATTCGCGATGCGAGTAATTGGCGCAAAGTCTTTGATGGCGTCGTAAGGCATGTTTTTGTATAAAGACGTATTAATCGCGTGCGTACTGATCGTGCCAAGCAACAAGGTATAGCCGTCAGGCGCTGCCTTGGCCACGACATTACTGCCAGTATTGCCCCCTGCCCCTGGGCGATTTTCAACAACGACTGTCCGATTAAATTTTTCGGCGAACTTGGCCGCCATCATGCGCGCCAGGATGTCGGTCGTGCCAGCAGGAGTAAAGGGTACGATGATTGAGATCGTGCGACTTGGATAACTTGTGGCACTTTCTGCCTGCACCGCAGAGCCTGCACAAAGCAGCCCCAGGCAGACCAGCGCCACACCCGCGCGCTGAAGAATCACCAATGACTGGACAAGGTATCTGTTGCGAACGGGCGTACGCGAGTATGTCATGTCTGCTCCTGTTGGCCTGTGCGGCTCAATCAATCTTGTTCTCGAGTCAACAAGATACCTCATTGACGGGCAATTTTGGTAGAAATCGTTTGCCCAAGACCGAACTCGCCGAGAACTCAAAACGGGCATCACGCTGCGACATAGGGAAATCCTTGATACTCCCCTCTCAACTGCCTGGCTACGCGCAAGCCGTCCCGTGCGCGACGGTGGCACAATAGCGTCTTTTGCACGAGTACTTGCCATGACCTCAGCCACCGCCCCGTCCAGTTCTCTTGTTTCGCTCGATGCTGTCAGCCTGTCGCGGGCGATTCACCGCCGTGAGGTGTCTTGTGTCGAGGTTCTAGAAGCGTTCTTAGTACAAATCGACCAGCAAAATCCAACCGTCAACGCGATTGTGGCGATGCCTGACCCAGATACCCTGTTTGCGCAAGCGCACGAACGCGATGCGCAGCTTGGTCGCAAGCAAAGTATGGGGGTCCTACATGGGTTTCCGCAGGCACCCAAAGATATCGCCCCGGTCGCGGGCATGATCACGACCAATGGCTCGCCGATTTTTAAGGGCCAGGTCACCACGACTGACTCAGCCGCCAACGCGCGCGTACGCGCCGCCGGGGCCATTTTTGTTGGGCGCACCAATTCGCCTGAGTTTGGCCTGGGTGCACACACCTACAATCCGGTCTACGGCATCACCCGCAACGCCTTCGATCCCTCGCGCTGCGCAGGTGGTAGCAGCGGCGGCGCGGGGGTTGCCCTTGCCTTGAATATGCTGCCGGTGGCTGATGGCTCTGACATGATGGGGTCGCTGCGCACGCCAGCAGCCTTTAACAATGTGTTTGGTTTTCGCACTTCGCCAGGCTGCGTGCCACACGGTCCTGGCGAAGAAGTCTTTTTTCAGCAATTCAGCGTCACGGGCCCCATGGCACGCAACATCCCCGACCTGGCAATGCTGCTCTCGGTACAAGCGGGTTTTGACGCTCGCCTGCCGTTATCGCGCAGACAAGACGATGTCAAAATATTTGAACAACCCCTCGAGCGCGAGTTACGCGGCACACGCATTGGCTGGCTAGGCGATCTAGGCGGGCACCTACCCGTTGAGGCTGGCCTGTTAGGCATCACCGAAGCCGCTCTCGAGCACTTCAAGGCGCTTGGCTGTACGGTTGTTGCAACCGTGCCAAACTTTGATCTTGAGCAACTCTGGAACGCCTGGCTCACGCTGCGCAGCTTTACCTTTTCGGGGGGCAATGCCCACCATTACCACTCGGCAAGCTCACGTGCCCTCCTCAAACCCGAAGCGATCTGGGAAATTGAACGGGGCCTGGCTCTGTCAGGACCAGAAGTTTTTGCGGCAGCAAAGGTACGCACCGCTTGGTATCAAGAGCTGCGCCGTCTATTTGAACAGTTCGACTTTTTAGTCATGCCTGCAGCCCAGGTCAGCCCGTTTATCGCCGAAGAGCACTGGCCCAAGCAGATTGCCGGCAAAACGATGGACACCTACCACCGCTGGATGCAATCAGTCATCCCAGCCACGATGGCGGGCCTGCCAACCTTGGCGGCACCCGCGGGTTTTACAAGCGGCGGACTACCCGTTGGCTTACAAATTATTGGCCAGGTTCAAAACGACATGAGCGTGCTACAACTTGGGCACGCCTACGATTTAGCGAGTGGTTATTCAAAGATCCGCAGCAACTTATTACGGTAATCATCGGAGCGCATGAACATGATTTCTAGACGTGACAGCCTCAAAGCAGGCTTGGTGGCAATTGCAGCATCTGCGACAGTGGGTGTGAGTCGCGAGGCAAGCGCGCACGACGCGCCCAACACACTATTCACCGTTGAACCGACCTTAATCCCGATTGCAAACAGCACACAGCAGTTTCCGGTGCGTCGCATTTATTGCATTGGCCGCAACTATGCGGCGCATGCGCGCGAGATGGGTTCTGATCCAACCCGCGAACCCCCCTTCTTTTTTCAAAAACCAACTGATGCGATTCAATATGTGGCGCCGGGTAAGGTTGTGGATCACCCTTACCCGAGTCTCACCAAAAACTATCACTATGAAGTGGAGTTAGTGGCTGCGCTTAAGTCTGGTGGCAAAGATATTTCGATTGAACGCGCACTTGACCATGTCTATGGCTACGCACTTGGCTTAGACATGACCAGACGTGACTTGCAGCGCATGCTAGGCGATCAGAAAAAACCCTGGGAGATCGGAAAATCATTTGATCGTTCAGCCCCGATCGGGCCAATTTACCCCGTGAGCGCACTAGGAAGCTTTTCAAAAGAAACGATCTCTCTTGCTGTCAATGGCGTCATTAAGCAACGTGCGACGCTTGATCAAATGATTTGGTCTGTGGCAGAGCAGATTTCAAAACTGTCTGAGGCCAACGAATTATTTGCCGGTGACATTATCTACTCGGGTACCCCCGAAAATGTTGGCCCAGTGGTCAAGGGCGACGTCATTCTATGCAAGCTGGATCGTTTACCCGACCTGTCAATCAAGATCACATGACCTTCTGCTACTCACTCGCCGCTTGCCTCAACAACACATGAGCTTACGTTACCCACTCGCCTTTTGCCTAGTGCTGTTTTGCCTAGGCAGTCAAGCGCAAACCGTCTCTGAAAGCATGGCACTTTTTGACGAAGGCAAAACCCAAGAGGCGGTGGCACAACTCAACCAGTTGGGTCTTGGCGGCAACGCCGAGGCTCAAAACATGCTGGGGGTGTTGTACGACAACGGCCAAGGCGTTACGCAAGACTACAAACTGGCACGGGCTTGGTTTGAAAAGGCGGCAGCACAAGGCCACGCAAGCGCGCAATATCATTTGGGGTTTATGTATGAAGCAGGACGCGGCGTCGCACACAGTGACAAGCAAGCGCTGCATTGGTACAAGCTAGCCGCCACCGCTGCAGAGCCAAACGCACAATATCGCTGGGCTATGATGAACCTGAATGGTTTTGGAGTGAAGGCCAATCCCGTTGAGGCGCGCAAATGGTTTGCGCAGGCGGCGGCACAAGGCGACCCGCATGCGCAACGCCAGCTTGGCACCTTATATGCAAAAGGCTTGGGCGTCGCGCAAAACAAAATGCTCGCGTACATGTGGCTCGATATCGCGCGTGGCCTGGGCGAACAAGCGGCCACTCGCACACTTTCTGAACTTTCTGAAATCATGTCAAAAGACCAAGCGATACGGGCACAAGAACTTGCCAAGCAATGTATTGCCAAAAGTTATCAAGGCTGCGAGGCCCTCTGATGAACGCTTATACAAAAATCACTCAACCCTACGAGACTGTGTGATGAATACTCTTTCTAAAATCGCACTTGTCACAGGCGCTGCCAAACGCCTCGGGCGCTCGATTGCCTTGCGCCTGGCGCAAGACGGCTGGGATGTCGGCGTGCACTTTGGTCAATCAGCCGACGAGGCACATGAAACTGTGCTGGCCGTACAACGCCTAGGGCGTCGTGCCGTTGCGTTACAGGCTGACTTTGCAAAACAAACGCAGGTCGATGGGTTGGTCGAACACTGCACGAGTGCGCTGGGTCTGCCCGATTGCATCGTCAACAGCGCCTCGCTGTTCGCCTTTGACAATGCAGAGGCTTTTAGCCCTGAACAGTTTGCGACACACATGCAGATCAATGCGATCGCCCCGATTGCGCTCAGTCGTGATCTTTATGTTGCGCGGTTGCGCGCGAAAGATACCTCTGCGCGCGCGTTCACCCACCCTTCTGTGATCATTAATTTGCTGGATCAAAAACTAGCCAATCCAAATCCAGATTTTTTGTCGTATACCCTTTCAAAGTCAGCGCTGTACCAAGCAACCACCCTGCTTGCGCAAGCGTATGCGCCCGAACTCAGAGTGGTCGGCTTAGCGCCTGGGCTCACTTTAATTTCGGGCGATCGAACACAAGAGGGGTTTGAGCGCGCGCACCAGCAAACTCCTCTAGGAAAATCTTCTACGCCCGAAGATA
>CAIZGG010000169.1 GCA_903932425.1 uncultured beta proteobacterium
GGAGAGCCCCCCCGGCGGCGCCGCGGGTTCTTGCAAGACCGCGATATTGACACCACGCTCCAACAAGGTCTCGAGCAGGACTTGCATACGAGGCGAGAGTTCTGCAAAGCCTACTAGCAAAATATTGCTCGGCAAGTCTAAGCCCGCTTGAATATGTTGGATCAACCGTGTTGTCGCCAAATTCGAATCTAGCGCATCGAGCGCATGCATCCGTGTACGATAACCATCACGCCAACGTGAAAAACTTTCGTACTCTTCGTTCGTGACATTCTCGGCAACCTTGATATGCCACTCATCGATGAGTTGATCGGCTTGCATAGCCCCCGCGGCAGCCTGCGTGACGTCTAGTAACACGCGCTTCTGTTCTAACCCCTCGATCACCTCAGCCCAAACAATTTGTGCCGCGAAACTATCGAGCAAAACAGTATGCTCAACCAATCCCTCTTGAAAACCGGCGCGCCCTAACTGCTGCGTCAACCAGGCAGTCCACGGCACGACAGCGGGCATTTCAGCCACAGTTTGCGACTTTGTCGCCTGCTCTTGCGCCAGACCTTGAATGACCCTGCGTGCCAAACGATTATTGACCGTGAGGATGGTGGTGTCACCTGCCGGCAACTCAGCAAGCCCGACGTAATCGATCACAGGAAACTCTGATATCTTTTGCACAGGTGGCCTTTGCTAGAAGCCGCACATCGAAGCGATTGTTTCCCAGCTCAGACGCATGCTTGGGGACAAATAACCCAGAAAGCCCACAACGAGCACTGCGCAAAACACCACCCCAAGACCGATCCGCAACCAGACAGCCCGTGTACGTGAAGTGAGCGGCATCAGTGTTCGTCTAAGCCGTTTTTGCGGTTGGGAGCGGGTTCAAAGGCTGCTCTCGTACCGGCAAATATAGACCCGCAGCAACCATAGACAAGGCGATTCCTAGCCACCAGACCAGATCGTAACTACCCGTCGCTGTTTGCACATACCCACCTACCAACACTCCACTGATGCTACCCAGTTGATGCCCCAAAAAGGTAATCCCCATCAAGGTAGCGCCAAAGCGCAGACCATATATCTGACCAATCAACCCTTGCGTCAACGGCACAGTCCCTAACCAGAAAACCCCCATCCAAGCGGCGAAGGCATACACGACCCAGGGCGAGATCGGCATGAGCAAAATCCAGATTAAGCCCACCGAGCGCAACGCATACAGACCAGCCAAGAGATTCTTTTTACTGTAAAGGCTGCCCAACTTACCCGCCACCAACGACCCAAAGACATTAAACAAGCCAATCAACCCGATCGCAAGGGCTCCGGTGCTTGAATTCAACCCCTTGTCGACTACGAAAGCGGGAAGATGCAAGGTAATGAACGCCGTGTGAAAGCCACAGACAAAATAACCCCAGAAGATCAGATGAAAGGACGGATGCCTCAGGGCCTGACCAATCGCCTCGCGCATCGACTGTTGCGTACCAGCAAGCGCGCTCGGCGTACCGCGTAAAAACCAAGCTAAGGGCAAAGTCATCGCTAAGGTCACGGACAACACCCAAAAAGCACCGGTCCATTCAAGCGTGTTGATTAATAGCTGTCCCGCAGGCACCACCAAAAACTGACCTAAAGATCCACCTGCACTTGCAAACCCCATCGCCGTGCTACGTGAAGCGATCGGGACGGTGCGCGCGATCACAGGCAAAATGACCGCGAAGGTGGTTCCTGATTGACCCAAGCCAATCAGAAGACCTGCGGTGAGATAAAGCTCAGACTCACTACTTGAGAAGCGGGTCCCCAACAACCCAAGCGCGTACAGCCCCGCGCAAAAAGCAATTGTGCGGCCCGCTCCGAACCGATCAGCCACCATGCCTGCCCCGACCCGCTCAA
>CAIZGG010000170.1 GCA_903932425.1 uncultured beta proteobacterium
CCTGGAAAGAACTACGCATTGGTGAATTAAAAACCTTGTTAGCGCTTGCGATCAACGACATCGATGCTGCGCTTGAAGGCTGCGACTGGATTCATCACTATAAGCAAATGAACCCAGCGCGTCGCTTGGTATATCGCTGCGTCGAGACCATTCTCAATTTAGAAGACGCAGAACCTTACCTGCATTCGTTAGGCTTGATGTTTGGCACAGAGACCTTGCGTCAGGCGCAGGCACTCATCACAGGCGACGAACGCTTTTTTGGCTTGGATACTTTGGGCGTTGATATGCAAGGCAGCCCCATGCATAGCAACTTGCTGGCAGCCTACGACAAACTCTTCTCGCCCGCTGCCTAGGGACGTCGAGGGTGGCGACCTGCCACCCTATTCGTATCAAGCCCACATCATTGCTCAACGTTTAAAGCGTCACTTAATGGGCGCTAGAGACGGGTACTCGAGGACGCGATCACTTGCACTGGGATTGCAAAAAAACACGTGCTTTTTTGGGAAAAATCAAAACTTTCTCTCCATCTTTAAACCCAAATTCACGAAACTGCTCGGCCGGCATCTGAGCCTCGATGAGCGGATCGTGGCCTTCAGGCTGCCGGTTATCAGTAGGCCACAACTCAAGGCGGGCAATCGGCCCAACCACAATAGCGCGCTGCAACTCTGCCACGATACCTGGTGCCCCACTCACGTAACGTGTCACCTCGAGGTCATGGGGACGCACATAGGCAAGCGCGGCAAGATCTTGTGCGTCGTGATGTTCTGGTGACATAAGTTTGACGCTCTCAAGGCTCACGACCCCGTTATCTGCGCGACCATGAAACAAATTCACATCGCCCAAAAAACCATAAACAAACGGGCTTGCGGGGTGATCCCAAACGTCTTGCGGGGTACCCACTTGTTCAATCACACCAGAGTTCATCAACACGACACGGTCTGCCACTTCAAGTGCTTCTTCTTGATCATGCGTAACAAAAATGCTGGTGACATGTAAGTCATCGTGCAAGCGCCTCAGCCAACGGCGTAACTCTTTGCGTACCTTGGCATCTAGCGCCCCAAAGGGCTCATCGAGCAACAGGACCTTGGGCTCAACCGCCAGTGCGCGTGCCAACGCGATACGTTGTCGCTGACCGCCAGACAATTGTGAAGGATAGCGATCTGCCAGCCAATCGAGTTGTACCAACTGTAACAACCGAGTGACCTTGTCTTTGATGTCAGGCTCTGATGGGCGCAGCGATCTGGGTTTAACGCGTAGGCCAAAGGCTACATTTTCAAAGACACTCATGTGCCTGAATAACGCATAGTGTTGAAACACAAAGCCAACATTACGTTCTTTCACGCTGAGCTCAGTCGCATCTTCACCGCTGAAGGCGATTGAGCCGGTATCCAGCGACTCAAGGCCCGCAATAATTCGCAACAATGTAGTTTTGCCACAACCAGAGGGCCCAAGCAAGGCCAGCAATTCGCCAGACTCGATATCCAGATTCACATTGCGAAGTGCATGAAACGCGCCAAAGTGTTTATTTACATTACGGACTTCAATACTCATGAAATTTCCTGTCAAACGCTACGCCAAGGTAGAGGGACGTTCAGGTGACAACGCGGACAGCGCCTTCAGATCGCGCAGCATGCGCCATTCGGCAACTGACTTGATCAACAGCGTCACAAGCGCGAGCAGCGCCAGCAACGAAGCCACAGCAAACGCTGCGACAGACTGATATTCGTTATATAAAATCTCGACATGTAAGGGCATCGTATTTGTTTGCCCGCGAATGTGGCCCGATACGACCGATACAGCACCGAACTCACCCATCGCCCGTGCATTGCAAAGAATGACGCCGTAGATCAAACCCCATTTGATATTGGGTAGGGTCACATACCAAAACGTTTGCCATCCAGTCGCGCCCAACACAATGGCCGCTTGCTCTTCTTCATTACCTTGCGCCTGCATTAAGGGGATGAGTTCTCGGGCAATAAAAGGAAAGGTCACAAACACTGTTGCTAGAATAATGCCAGGCACGGCAAAGATGATTTTGATGTCGTGCGCTGCCAACCAAGGGCCCAACCAGCCTTGAGCACCGAATACCAATACGTAGATCAAGCCAGCCACAACAGGCGACACCGAAAAGGGCAAATCGATTAATGTGGTCAAAAACGACTTGCCACGAAAATCATACTTAGCAATCGCCCAAGCGGCACTCACACCGAACACCAAATTTAATGGCACTGCGATCGCTGCAGTGATCAACGTCAATTTTATTGACGCCCACGTATCAGGTTCATTCAACGCGCTGAAATAACCCCCCCACCCTTTTCTGAGGGCCTCTACGAATACCGCAAGCAAGGGCAAGATTAAAAATAGCACCATACATATGACCGCAAGCACGATCAAACTGTAGCGTACGAGCGGAGTTTCAGTGGTCTGCCGGTGACTCATGACAAAGCCCCCGTACGTTGTCTTTGCCAGGTCTGTAAACCGTTAATCAACAGTAACAGCACAAAAGACATCAGCAACATCACTGTAGCTACCGCTGTCGCACCCGCGTAATCATATTGCTCTAATTTACCGATAATAATTAGGGGCGTGATTTCAGAAATCAACGGCACATTACCCGCAATAAAAATGACCGAACCGTACTCACCAATTGCGCGCGCAAACGCTAACGCGAACCCAGTTAAGAGCGCCGGCAACACGGTGGGTAAAATCACACGTGTAAAAGTCTGAAAACGATTTGCGCCCAAGCACATTGCCACCTCTTCCAACTCTGTTTCAGCATCCTCTAACACAGGCTGAACCGTACGCACAACAAATGGTAATCCAATAAAAATTAAGGCGATCACAATGCCGCTAGGATTGAACGCCAACTGAATCCCATAGGGTTCAAGATGTTGTCCGATCCAACCGTTATTCGCAAGCAATGCGGTCAGAGCAATACCTGCCACAGCGGTCGGCAAAGCAAAAGGTAAGTCGACTAACGCATCGATTATTTTTTTTCCCGGAAAGCGGTACCTAACAAGTACCCATGCGACGAGTAAACCAAACACCATATTGAATACGGCTGCGATGAGTGAGGCGCCAAAGGTCAAGCGATACGAGGCAAACACTCGCTCAGACGTCACCGCCGCCAAAAATTGCGGCCAACTGAGACTGAACGTGTTGAGGATCAGAGCAGATAGAGGTATCAACACGATTAACAATAGATAAAAAATCGTGTAGCCAAGAGTCAAACGAAAGCCAGGTAGAACTTTTTGGTTAGACGACATCAACGCTCTGCCAGGGTGATTGGATTGCCAAAATAATTTTCATTTCAAGTCTTATGTGTTCAATCACAGCAATTGTGCAACCTTCGCATATAAATCCAAACTAATTTCTAGTCACAACCTTATACAGAGCCTTGTAATAAGCATCTATAAAATAAATCGTTTCAAAAAACACTGAGCTAACCGATGATTCAGAGACACGATTAAAATTAAAAGGCTACACGATGAAGTTAGGACTCAATAAAATTCGACTCACTCTCGCTGCGGCAACACTTGGACTAATGTTTAGCAGTCAGGCTCAAAACATTTCACTACTAAACGTCTCATACGATCCAACTCGCGAACTTTATGTCGAGTTCAATCAGGCGTTCGGAAAATTTTGGAAAGACAAAACCGGACAAACGGTCACGTTCAAACAATCGCACGGCGGCTCAGGTAAACAGGCACGTTCAATCATTGATGGGTTAGATGCGGATGTCGCCACCTTGGCTCTCGCGCAAGATGTAGATGCCTTACACACAAACGGCAACTGGATTCCGAAAGATTGGCAAAAACGTTTGCCCTTGAATTCATCACCCTATACTTCTACGATTGTTCTGGTGGTGCGCGCAGGAAACCCAAAGAACATCAAGGACTGGGACGATTTAATTCGCTCAGACCTCAAGGTAATTACTCCTAACCCCAAGACCTCGGGCGGTGCGCGCTGGAACTATCTGGCAGCTTGGGAGTTTGCCAAACGCAAGTACGGCTCAGAAGAACAAGCCAAAGACTTTATCGCCAAGTTATTTAAAAATGTTCCGGTATTAGATTCAGGTGCTCGCGGCTCATCGATCACCTTTTCTCAGCGCAATCAGGGCGATGTCTTAATCTCATGGGAAAACGAAGCGTACCTGTTAGAAAAAGAATTTGGCACAAAAATCGATATTGTCTATCCGAGCGTCAGCATTCTTGCCGAGCCACCAGTGACAATCGTTGATAAAAATGTCGACAAGAAAGGAACACGCGCCGTCGCCACGGCTTATTTAGAATATTTGTATAGTGACGAGGGGCAAGATATTGCCGGAAAAAATTTCTATCGCCCAACATCTCCAAAGGCTCAACACAAATACGCGGGCCGTCTGCCAAAACTGAAATTATTTACGATTGACGAGGCTTTTGGTGGCTGGGATAGCGCCACCAAAGCTCACTTCGCAGACGGTGGGAGTTTTGACCAGATTTATACAAAAAAATAAAGTCGATACAAAAAGGTTGGTTTGCAATCCAACCTTTTTTATTGAGATAGTGAAAGAAAACTTGCTAGTTGGCTACCCGAATCATCCCCGCGGCAACAGTCAACTTTGTGGCATCGTCTACTAATATGAAGGCACCAGTCTCCTGAGACTCTTCATACACATCGGTTGCAACCGCACTTTGCAAGCCCAACTCAACACGCCCAATGTCATTCAGCCCAACTGCAGTTTGTCGCTGACTGGCAGACAGTGTCTGTATATCCAAAAC
>CAIZGG010000171.1 GCA_903932425.1 uncultured beta proteobacterium
CTTGGCGTCATAGCCATTTATTTATGAGGCTCTTTGGCGCGTTTGAATTCTGTGTTTTTGCGCTTGCAACTTTCATGGTCGCTGCGCTAATTCTGCTTGCGTCATGCCGGCTCGCACCCTAGCCGCGATAAGCTCGCGCGCAATGTCAAATTCAGGTTGTTGCTTTTCATATTCAGCGCTGACCTCTGGGTCTTGCAGTCGTTGCGCTTTAACATCCTTAAGGCTTTTCATTATTGATTCTCTCTAGTCGGTTGGTTGCGGTCTGAATCGCACCTCGTGGCGTTTTTTGCGTCTTTTTAATAAAAACGTGCAACACCAATATCTGCTTGTCGGTCTGCGTAATTGATATAGCTCGTGCAATACCGTCTCGCCCAGTCAATCGCATTTCCCATAGCTTGTCTTGCAAAAAACGAACGTGAGGCATACCAACTTGCTGAGGGCCAAACTGTTCGAGCATCTCGGCGATATGCACAAACCGTGCGCGAATATCTGCCGGCATCAACACCAATTCCGCTTCGGCTAGCGGGTTTACTTGCACAGTCCACATCGTTAATTTATCTCTTTTTTGCTATTAAAGCAAAGGTTATTTGTTGAAAGGGTTCAATTCGACACCGCTATTTTAAGTTGCCCTGCCTCAGCACTTGGTTGCTGAATACCGGCCTGTTCGAGTACCCAGCCCTCTATCTTGATGTGCCACATCCTGAGCAAGTCGAGGGGACGGCGGCGGTAGTGCTTTTCAGCAATTGCACTCGGTGAGTGCCCCATAATCTGCGCGCTGATACCGGCCGGCATTTCTACCCATTCGCACAGAGTCCCGAACGAACGACGCAAGCCATGGATAGATAACGGCGGTAAGCCAGCCGCGGTCAGCGCTTTGTTGTGATTGATGCGCGGCTCCTGAATCTGTCCGTTCTTGGCGCTGGCGCTGCTAAATACCCATGGTGAAGGCGCCCATTCCTGACCTTTGGCGACCAGCCGATTGATTTGCCTCACGTTTGGCGGTGTTTCATTGATGCGCTTGAGTGCCTGCAACAGGCTGGCAACATAAGGGGTCAGCGGGATGGTGCGCTCGCCCTCTACTTTGTCGCGGATAGCCAAGCTCTGCCACCTGAAGTCAACCTCATCCCAGCGCAGCGAGGCTAGCTCGCTTCGACGGGCACCCGTTAATAACAGGCACTGGAGGTAGGCGGCGTGAGTCGGGTTTTCAATTCGACGCACATGCTCAAACCAAAGTGATAACTGTTCGCGCTGCAGACAATCGTCCCGAGCCTTGGGTTTAGCTAACTTTTGCTTTAGGCGCTGGCAGGCGTCTGGGTGTATTTGGTCTTTGTAAGGGTAGCGGTACGCTATGGTGCCATCGCTTTGCACGGTTGGCTCGCTGTGGTCAAGGCACCAATTCAAAAAACTATTCAGCAGCGCCAAGGCTAGGCGCGCAGTTTCAGGCTTGGCCTGCAGACGCTCAACTACCAAGTGCTCGACTTGCTCGCGGGTGATGGCCTTGAGCGGTAGCTCCAATATTGGCCTAAGCGCGCCTTGTTCTTTCGTGTCGCCCATTCCAGCGCGCTTGCCTCGGGTGATTTTCTCGCCACCGGCTCGGCTCAGTTGTTCGTGCGTACCTTTATAGCGCTCACTCCACTGGCCAGCCTTTACTAAAGCGTACTCACCCCAAGCCTCAAGCGCCGGTGCGTGCGTTACTTTGGCCTGTTCGCGCCTGGCGACGCTGGCGGCGATTTTCTCGGCTTTGACTTCTCGCGGGTCAAGGCCATCGTTAATCGACTTTTGTAGTTCGGTGGCTTTGGTTCGCGCGTCATCGATTGTGTAATGGCTCGGGTCACCAATCGTAATTCTGACTTTTCGCCCATCTTTGAGCATACTCAGAAAAATGTAGCTCTTACTTTTCGCAGTAGCACGCAGGCCTAAACCCTTAACGTCAGCATCCCAAAGGGTCGCTTCGAGCTTGTCGGGTGGGCACTTAAAATCACTAATTCTGCCAGCGGTAAATTTGATTTTGGACATATGAGTAGGTGTCCGTTTGGTTCTATGGTACCGCTATGGTACCAAATTCACACAATATCGAGCAATACTATTCAACATCCAATTATTTAGAATTATTAACAAGATATTGTTTTTATTGATTTTTATGGTTTCTACGCAATATCAATCAACACCAATAAACATACTCTTTTCATAACTTGTAATGAGAAGGTCGAGGGTTCGATTCCTTTCTCCGGCACCAGTTCAAGCAAAGGTCTCTAAGCGTAAATGCTCTGAGACCTTTTGTTTTTTGCGCCTTAAGTTATTAGCGCTAATGATCATTTCGGCTGCTGATAGTTACAGCTGTTGATCATCGCGGCTGTTGAGCTATTGACGACTCAGAATGCGCCAGTACCGAAACGCATACAAGGCAAATCCAAAAGACCACAGCACCGAAGAGACAAGAACCGCCTCACGGATCAGAGACGGATTAAGCAACGGAACAAAAACCCGGACCACAGCGGCCAACGCCACCAAGAGATAGCAGCTCACCTCAACCTTTCCTGCGATGAGCTTTCTTCCTGTGTGTCCCATGGCCGTGCGCGTCATCATGCCAATGACCATGCCACCGATCGCCCCAGCGGTGAGCGCGTGATTGGCGACTGAGGACGAAACCCAGGTCATCGCGGCCATCGCGCGAAACAGTAAGTACACCGGGATCCAGGCATAGGCCAGATGCAACACCCAAACCAGTGGGGTCTTGAACGTCTTCCAGGGCTGCCACAGCCATAAGCGCATCAAATGTGCCAGCATCGCGAGAACGGCCA
>CAIZGG010000172.1 GCA_903932425.1 uncultured beta proteobacterium
AACGTTCAGGCGCCGAATGAAAATGCATAGCGTCGCTGTGCGTAGCCTGTTGGCTGCCGTATCTAAAATTCAGTGTTTGAAAGGCAAAGGCTTGGCGACCATAAAGTTTGGTCAGCAGCTTTGTGATGCGTTCATCGCAAGCAAGGTCTTTAACGGTTTGGCTGGTGCGATAAGCATCCTGTATGCGTGCCTCGGCTTCGATCTCTTCTCGCGTTAAGGTTGTACTGATCGCCATCGCGTCATACAGCGGCTGTAAATCAGCGCGTATCTGTTTAGCCTGTTCTTTAATCTCAGAGAAAAAGCCAGGCAGTATCGCAAACCCAAATTTGTTCAGCTCAGCAGCAATCTTTTTTTCGTGCGCAGCAAAGTAATCCGAGGCTGCGATGTCGGCAAAAAACGGCGACTCAATGATCGGCACACCAGGGAGTAGTGATTGAGTTTGCATCTGCGAAGGTGAAGCGTGATAAATGCGTCGTGCGACGCGAAAGCACTGTTGACCGAAGTCATTGCGATAGGTTGCTTGAGTATGTCACCGAGTGCGCGATGCGTCTATGGCTGTGAAAAACTTAGAAGGCAGGGGTGGTGAGCGGTGTTGCGTTTTTTGGGCGTATGCTGATTCAAGGCCTAGACCAAATTAGACATTCTGTTGCATAAGCTCATGCGCGACGTCCCAGTCGATTAAATCTGTACTGCGGTGTGTCGCTTTCATATCTCGTAAGGCTTGTTTCACACTGGCCCGCCATATTTTGTTTTGCGTGTCGTAATGCAATTGCTTATTAAGACTGTCAGGGGTTTGCCTGGTATGAACGAATTCAATACTGCCCCAGTTATTGCAGTCGATCACGTTAGAACGACCCGAGGACATCACCATGATGCGATTCATCGGGATTTGAGAGATGACACCCGAGTCGCTCAATACGGTTTCAAGACTGAGGTAGTTCAGATCCATTGGGCGAAGTTTGGTTGCTGCCTGTGAAAGGCTAAAGGGAATGTTCGAAGGGTAGGTATCGTACCGATACAGCCCTCGACAAACGCGTTGAAGGTGACCTGAGCTGACCGCTCGACTAAGCAAGGTGTTAAACGCGGGATCAGACAGCTGCGGCAGCACTGCACGCAAATCTGCAGGCGTGAATAAGCATGCCTGCGGGGTAGCAAGCTGCTTAAGAACGTCCAATAGTTGTCTGAGAGGTTGCACTGAATACTCTACACTAAATAGCTAATAGTGTAATTTAGTGTAGAGTTAAGGTCAAGTACTGTTTTGCCTAAAACACTGCCCCACGCGCAGAAACCGGCCATAACTCTTCAACCTTGCCGTTACGCACGGCAACCAACCAATCATGCAAGTTCACCGTTGGATCGCAGTGCCCAGGGATCAGTCTGACTTTGTCGCCGACTTTTAGGGGTGGGGTGCCGGGTTCAGAGATTATGGTGGTGTGTTCGTCTGAGATGCCTTTTACTGACCAGCCGGGCAAAATCATGCGGGGCAAACCTGAGTCCATGGCAAAGCACTTTAAACCGCCATCAAGCACCGCGTGGGTGGGGCTGACGCTGATCACTGTGCACAGTGCATGTAAAACGGGTAACAGTTCTGGCGCATCTTCGTCTGGTGAGTTCTTGTGATAATCGTTATCCATCAACACATATGAGCCTGGCTGCACTTCGGTGTACAGACCTGATTCGGCTTCGATTGGATAGGTACCGGTGCCACC
>CAIZGG010000173.1 GCA_903932425.1 uncultured beta proteobacterium
CTGTCACCTTGGTGCAAAACTGGGTGGATGGTGTCGCGGTTGCCCCAGGGCAAGTCGTGTTGCTTGAAAACTGCCGAGTCAATAAGGGCGAAAAAAAGAACGACCCGACATTGTCTAAAAAAATGGCCGCATTATGCGACGTGTATGTGAATGATGCGTTTGGTACGGCGCATCGCGCCGAGGCCACCACACATGGCATCGCTCAGTTCGCACCCATTGCTTGCGCAGGGCCTTTGCTCCAGGCAGAACTCGAAGCCCTAGGGCGTGCCTTATTGGCGCCCAAGCGTCCGCTGGTCGCGATTGTGGGTGGCTCTAAGGTCTCAACGAAGCTATCGATTTTGCAGTCGCTGGCGGATAAGGTCGATCAGTTGATTGTGGGTGGTGGTATTGCCAACACATTTATGTTGGCGGCGGGCTTGCCCATCGGTAAGTCGTTGGCTGAGCCCGATCAGTTGGACCAAGCCCGTGCGGTGATGGAAAAAATGCAAGCGCGCGGCGCGGCTGTGCCAATTCCCACAGACGTTGCATGTGCCAAAGAATTTTCGGCGCAGGCGCCAGCCACAGTCAAGTCTGCTAACGATGTTTCGGCTGACGATTTGATTTTTGACATCGGGCCGAACACTTCAGCGCAGTTGGCGGCAATCTTAAAGCAAGCGGGCACTATCGTCTGGAACGGCCCCCTGGGTGTGTTCGAATTTGACGCGTTTGCAAAAGGCACTGAGGTCGTGTCGCACGCTATTGCTGACTCTGCAGGGTTTTCGATTGCTGGGGGCGGTGACACCTTGGCCGCGATTGCCAAGTTTGGCATCACTGATAAAGTTGGTTATATCTCGACCGGAGGTGGTGCTTTCTTAGAGTTCTTAGAAGGCAAGACCTTGCCGGCCGTTGAGATCTTGCAACAACGCGCTGCAGGTTAAAGCGCTGTAGCAAGCACGCTAGGCATGGGTGCTTGCGTACCTCAATCAACAATAAAAAGCGTCGCCCCTGTGGCGGTTGAGGATTGATGCGGTTCGGCATGATCCGCGACTTGATAGCTCGTGCCAGGTGTCAAGTCAAAATGCCGACCGTCTTTAAGTTCGGTGTGCAACGTGCCGGATAGGCACAGCAAGATATGGCCTTTTTCGCACCAGTGGTCGGCGAGGTATCCAGCGCTGTACTCAACCATACGCACGCGAATCGAGCCAAACTGGCGCGTGCGCCAAAAGGCTTTGCCTGTGGTGCCAGGGTGTTCTGTGACTTCAACGCTTGACCAGTCTGTTGTGCCAAACGGAATATTGTTTATTTGCATAATAGCCCTTGAGTTTTTGAGGTTTTAGCCCCATTGTGAAAGGGTGTCCACCCTTTTGGCGAGCCTTGTGCCGCCCCTCTATGGAATTCAAAGACTACTACAAGATTTTAGAAGTGCCGCGCGATGCCTCGCAGGATGATATCCGCAAGGCCTATCGCAAGCTTGCGCGCAAGTATCACCCCGATGTCAGCAAAGAGCCTGATGCCGAGGCACGCATGCGTGACGTCAACGAGGCGAACGACGTATTGCGTGACGTTGAGAAACGCGCGGCCTATGACGGACTCGCCGCTGGCGTGTCTGGACCCAACGGTGCCAGCCCTGGCGCTGGCTGGGATCGAGGTTTTGAGTTTTCAGGCGCGCAAGGCGATGGGCTCAACCAGGCTGAGTTTCAAGACTTTATGGCGGGCTTGTTTAAACAGGCCGAGCATCAGCGCCGTGCTCAAGGACGTGGTCAAGGGTTTGACTCAGATCAAGGTCGTGCCCGACAGTTACGCGGCGAAGATCACCATGCTGATATTGAAATTTCGCTTGAAGACAGCTTTTCGGGTGTGACACGTGACCTTGGCTTGCGCTCGGTGCAGCTTGATGCTCAAGGGCAACCGCAACTTGTGAATCGTACGCTCAGCGTCAAGATCCCCGTAGGTGTCAAGGCTGGCCAAATGATACGGTTGGCCGGTCAGGGTATGCCTGGCGAAGGCGGTGGCGCTAACGGTGATCTGTTCTTAACTGTGCATTTTGCGGCACACCCGCTTTATCAGGCTGATGGGCGCGATCTCAGTATGAAGCTGCCCGTGACACCCTGGGAGGCCGCTTTAGGTGGTCAGGTGCATGCACCAACCTTAGCTGGAGCAGTCGAAGTCAATATCGCCGCAGGCAGTAAACAGGGCGGTAAGTTACGGCTGCGCGGTAAAGGCTTGCCCGGCGACCCGCCCGGTGACTTGTATCTAGTACTGGATATCGTCTGGCCTCCTGCAACGAGCGAGGCGACGCGTGCGGCGTATGAGCAATTGGCTAAAGCCGCGGCCTTTAATCCGCGTGCCCATCTAGGAGTTTCAGCATGACTCAGGTCAGTATTTGCACCGCAGTGATTATCGATGACCATGCGCCGGTCACCATCCATGAGTTAGCGCGATGCTGTGAGCAACAGATTGAGTGGGTGATGTCGCTGGTCGAACACGGCGTCTTACCAACATTGCGGCAAACTGAGCGGCCTGAAGGCTGGGTGTTTGCAAGCGCTGCGGTGGCACGTGCGCGACAAGTCTCACGTTTACAGCGCGATTTTGAAGTCAACCTCGATGCCGCTGCCTTGATGGCAGATTTGATGCAAGAGGTACGTTCACTAAAATTGCAACTTAGGGGCTTTTGATCGGCTGCGGAGCAAATCTTGCAGTCTAGGGCGGCAAGAGCATCGATAGCAAAAGCCGCAGGGCTGCTGTATGAAAGAGGCGATGCAGACCGTTGATCTTTTAGACTGATGGGTAATAAGCAAATCACCTATTAGTTGTTTAGGAAATATAGAGGCTGTCTTAAACTTCCAGTCCCAACCCGCTTGGCGGGGAAGACAAGGCTAGATTGAGATGCTTGCGCCAATTACCAAACGCCCTGATTATGTTTTAGAGGCCAAAGGCCTCGGCCTGAGCTATGGCACCGGTGCGCCCCTGATTGATGGCTTGGATATGACGGTTGCTGCCGGTGAGATTGTGGCAATTTTGGGCCCGAGCGGCGTTGGTAAGTCCAGCTTACTGCGCGTCTTAGCGGGCTTGCAGCGGCCGACGCAAGGGTCGGTACTCGTTGATGATCAGCCCCTTGTTGGCACCCATCCGCGGGTCGCCATGGCCTTTCAGGATCCCAGTCTGTTGCCGTGGTTGACGCTTGAAAAAAACGTCGGCTTTGGGCTGGATTTCAAACATCAGCCTCGCTTAAGTGCTGCTGAAAAAAAGCAACGGATCGACGTTGCAATTCGTGAAGTCGGCTTAGAGCATGCACGCAATTTGATGCCCGCAGAGTTGTCTGGTGGCATGGCGCAACGCACGGCGCTTGCGCGCTGCGTGGCCCGACAGCCTGAGGTGATTTTGCTGGATGAACCGTTCGGCGCACTCGATGAGGTCACCCGCACAGCGATGCAAAAGCTGTTGCTGACCTTGCGTGACGATTTAGGGACGGCCGCGGTGCTCATTACCCACGACATTGATGAGGCTTTGCAAGTGGCCGATCGTATCGTGCTGTTGGGTGGTGCGCCTGCTCATTGTGTGGGTGAGTGGCGCTTGAGCTACCCCCAGCCGCGCGATGAATTAGTCGAAGAGCTAGGCCAGTTGCGTATTGAAATTTTACGAACTTTGCAACGTGCGTTGCACCCGAAACCGGCAACTGCGCCGGTGCATTCTGCCTTGAAGGAATTAACGAATGTGTCTTGAACATGTCTCGCGTCGCGAGATGCTTAAGTTGGCAAGCTTGTTTACAGCAGCGGGTGCTGCGCCTTTTTTATCGGCCTTTAACGCGCAGGCGCAACCTGCCGCCAGTGGCCCCGTGCGCATCGGTTATCTGCCAATTACCGATGCGGCTCCGCTTCTAGTGGCGCACAACAACGGTTTCTTTAAAGATGCGGGCGTTGACGTTGAAAAACCTACGATGCTGCGTAGTTGGGCGCAACTGATCGAAGCTTTTATTGCTGGTCAGGTTAATGTCGTGCATCTTCTTTCGCCCATGACGGTGTGGGCACGTTTTGGCAGTAACGTGCCGGCTAAAGTCGTTGCCTGGAATCACGTTGGTGGCTCTGGCCTGACTGTGCTGCCAGAGATTAACGATCTAAAAGCCTTGGGCGGCAAGACAGTTGCCATTCCGTTTTGGTATTCGATTCATAACGTTGTCTTGCAGGCGATGTTGCGCGATGCTGGCCTCGCGCCCGTGTCACGCAAGCAAGGCCAGCCCGCAGCAAACGAGGTGAATCTGGTGGTGATGGCGCCCTCAGATATGCCACCCGCCCTGGCTTCGCGCAATATTGCGGGCTATATCGTGGCCGAGCCCTTTAACGCGATCGCTGAAACGATGGGCATTGGTAAGGTGTTGCGCTTTACCGGTGATGTTTGGCGCAACCATGCTTGCTGCACGGTGTTCATGCACGAGCGTGATCTTGAACAGCGGCCAGAGTGGTCACAGAAAGTCGTTGATGCGATCGTGCGCGCTCAGTTGTGGATTCGGGATAATCGTGCTGAGACGGCTCAGCTGTTATCCAAAGAAGGCGTGAATCGTTACACGCCTCATGCTTTGCCGGTGCTCAATAAAGTACTGGCACCTGCGGCAAGCGATCGCGAGTCGTATTTGTCGTCTAAGGCGATTCGTCATGCCGACTGGCAAGACAAGCGCATCGACTTTCAGCCGTATCCCTACCCCACGTACACCGAAGAGCTTGTTGCTCGCCTGCAAAACACAGTGATTGAAGCCGATCGCGGTTTTTTGACCAAGCTTGATGGTAAGACAGCTGCCGCGCAGTTGGTTGATGATCGCTTTGTAAAGCGCGCGATCGAGGCGGCCGGTGGCATGAGCAAGTTTGGTCAAGCGCCAGGCTATGCCCGCACTGAATTGATTGAGGTCTGATGGCACTTCAGCAAAATACGCGCACTGTCCGTGGTGTGCTGCAGGGCCTCGCAGGTATAGGGCTGATGCTTGGATTGTGGTGGTTGTTGACGGTGCCATTTTCAGCCCCAGGGTCGATGGGGCAGCGCTTTGCGCCGGGCCCCTCGTTACTGACCCTCGTGTCGTTGCTGCAAGGTGACGAAATCTGGCTTCATATCGCAGTGAGTTTGCAGCGCGTGGCGGTTGGGCTTGGGCTGGCATTGCTTGTCGGCGTACCTCTTGGTTTACTGCTCGGGGCCTCTGCAGGCGCAAACGCAACCCTATCGCCAGCGTTTCAGTTTTTGCGCATGATCTCACCGTTATCCTGGATGCCAATCGCCGTGATGGCCTTTGGTGTGGGTGATCGGCCTGTTTATTTTTTACTTGCCTTTGCTGCGATGTGGCCCATCATGCTCAATACGCTTGCTGGCGTGCGTCAGCTTGATCCGCGCTGGTTACAGCTTTCTAAAAGCCTGTCGGCGACTGGGTGGGAGACTTTAAAAGGCATCGTGATTCCGGGTGTGTTGGGACACGTGTTGACCGGCACTCGCTTGGCGATTGGTATTGTGTGGATTGTGCTGGTTCCTTGCGAGATGCTGGGCGTATCTGCTGGGTTGGGTTATTTTATTTTGGATACGCGTGATCGCTTGGCGTACC
>CAIZGG010000174.1 GCA_903932425.1 uncultured beta proteobacterium
AGCATCATACGACGCAGCGTACTGTGTGGAAACAAACGCGCTGCGTGGCTGCCGCCCCCCTCTAAGCCCACATCGCTTTCGGGTAACGCCAAGCAACCTTTATCCGACGTGATCAACATATCGGCCGAGGCAGCAATGGCTAGACCCGCACCGAGCGCGGGGCCGTTTAAAGCCACGACGACTGGTTTAGAGCACTCGCGAATCGCGTGAAAACATTCGCGCGTGCGACGCGAGTGGGCAGGGAGATCACCCGGGCCCTTGATGACCGAGGCGCGCCCTTTTAAGTCTGCTCCTGCGCAGAATATTTTTCCGATGCCGGTCAAAATGACTGCGCGGACTTCGGCGATCTCTGAGACGTAATCAAGCGCGAGGGTAAGCTCATCGCTCAGAGTGCGAGACAGCGCATTGACAGGGGCGTTATTCATACTCAAGATCGCAACGTGACCGATGAATTCATATTTGAGTTGAGTAAAGTCTTGCATAGTGGTGATGCCCTCGATTTTGAATATTCTTGGCTTAAACGACATAGAATACAGAAAATACAGCAACACACAGAATTACAACAATACAGTGGCTTGTCGGCCCTTCGGCGCAGGGGGTAGGCAATCCCACTAAAAGAAAACGAGAAAATATATGCTGACAAGTCGAGGGCTAAGCTTGAGATGGGCGCAGGTGCTGCGCAATAGTGGTTCGGTGCGTGGCCTGCAAATGGCGCTGACGATGGCGCTGACGATGGCGCTTGGCGCGTTGGCGATCAGCACGGCACAGGCCCAGGCGCTGGCCTACCCCACGCGTCCGATTCGCATGATTGTTGCTTTTGCACCTGGGGGTGCTTCGGACCAAACTGCACGCATGATCAGTGAACCGATGTCCAAACAACTGGGTCAACCAATCATTGTAGAAAATAGACCCGGTGGTGGCGCTACGGTTGGCGCAGCCTTGGTTGCCAGCGCACCCGCTGATGGGTACGTGGTGCTTTACACCACGCCTGGCCCGCAGATCATCAATCCTTATTTGATGGCCAAGCTGCCGTATGACCCTGATAAAGATTTGGTTCCTGTTTCGCGCATCGCTTGGTTTCCAAACGTATTGGTGGTGTCGTCTCAGTTACCGGTCAATAGTGTCCAAGAGCTGATCGAATACGCGCGCAAAAACCCTGGAAAAATCAATTTTGGTAGCTCTGGGATTGGTGCGAGCACACATTTATCGGGTGAACTGTTTAAGTCGATGGCCGGGGTAGACATTACCCACGTACCGTACAAAGGCTCAGGCCAGGTCATTCAAGACTTGATGGCGGGAAATGTGCAAATGGCGATTGATAGTTTGTCGGTCTACATTGCGCAGATCAGGGCGGGTAGTTTGCGTGCGCTAGGGGTAGCGAGCCCCGAGCGCTCGCCCTTATTACCCAACGTGCCTGCGATTGCGGAACAACTCACCGGCTACGAAGCAACGGCAGTCAATTACTTGTCTGTGCCAGCCGGTACCCCACGCGCCGTGATCGATCGCCTGAATAGCGTCCTGCGAAGCGTGCTCGCTGACCCCGTGCTGCAAGAACGGATGATCAATGGCGGGATGATTCCCAAGGCCAGTACGCCCTGGC
>CAIZGG010000175.1 GCA_903932425.1 uncultured beta proteobacterium
AACGTGCCTCGACAAACGCCATATGTAGGCTAACTTCAAGCTCTTGCGAAATCACAATTCCTCCGTCCTTCTTCCGTCAGTGACACCGTTGATTCATATTCTATGCTTTCCGCGGCGTAAGCGTTACAACTAGTAAAAAACGTTTCAAAACTGTATTTTTTTAGCTCACTTTCTGTCAGGCGTTTTGCCGATGAACTAGACCCCTATACTGCAAATCCAACCAACAATACGTTTACTCAAAAACTGCATTAGCCTGCAGACTGCGCTCTGCTTGGGCGCGTTCGTCACGCGTCGTCAGCAGGTTCAAGCACACATTGCAGCGGATGCTGTCGCGCGCGCGCATATTGGGCGACCTGAGCCACACGACTCGAAGCGATATCGTGCGGATACACGCCGCACACGCCCTTGCCCTCATGGTGCACTTGCAACATCACTCTAAAAGCGTCTTCTGACGACTTTCCGAAAAACTTCTCAAGTATGTGCACCACGAACTCCATGGGCGTGTAATCGTCATTGAGCAAAACCACCTTGAACATGGGCGGCGGCGCCGTTTTTGCGGTGAGTTTCTCAACAACGAGATCTGGCGGAAGAGAAGTACGTGTAGTCATAATCAGAGAACAAAATCCATGCTTAAACATTCATTTTTGTGACAACTATGGCACTTTCGTATCCTGTATTACCCTTGGTTTGGGCTTAGGGGCTTGACGTCTTGCGCAAATCTGCTCAATATCTCGCCATACTCAAGAATATTTGGGTATAGAAACGCCGAAAGAACCATGATAATAAGTCAAAAAATCATAGTTCTTTCGCTCAGTTTATACATTGCATAAAGAGGCAGGCGGAATGTCGGATTCAGCTACAAACAATGGCCCTAAGGTCACCGGTACAGTTAAATGGTTTAACGATGCAAAAGGTTTCGGCTTTGTCACACCCGATGACGGCGGCGAAGATCTTTTTGCTCATTTCTCAGCCATCGAAATGAACGGTTTCAAAACCCTGAAGGAAGGCCAAAAAGTGGCTTTTCAAGTGACTCAGGGCCCAAAAGGCAAACAAGCAACAAATATAACCGCGGCTTAAACTATCGGGGTGAATAACCCCTTGGATAGTAGAGATGCGAATGATGCTCATGCTTTTGAAGCAGCGCAGCCTTGTGGCCGCGCTGTTTGTTTTTACGATCGGCTTAGTGGCGTACGGGCCCGAGGCTCTTTGCCAAAATCCACCTGCAGGCTCAACTCTGCCCGTTAAAACGCTTGCTGCGGGCATGCATCGCATTCAAGCCGAAGTCGCGGCCACAGACGCAACGCGCTCGCGCGGGCTGATGTATCGCAAAGAACTCGCCCCCAACCACGGCATGCTGTTTGTCTTTGAACAAGCCAATGTGCAATGCTTTTGGATGCGCAACACCTTATTGCCGTTATCAATCGCTTTTATTCTGGATGACGGTACGATTACCAACATCGCAGACATGGCGCCCATGACCGAGAATTCGCATTGCTCGACCGCACCTGTGCGTTACACCCTAGAAATGGAACAAGGCTGGTTTGCCAAGCGCGGCATCACTGCCGGAAAAAAAATTACGGGTATTCAGTAGCGTGATGGGCACTTGCTGCCCACCACGTTCTTGAGCCAGGCTTAGACGCGCTCAACGATCATGGCAATTCCTTGCCCCACCCCAATACACATGGTGCACAGGGCGTAACGTCCGCCGGTGGCGTGCAACTGATGCACGGCAGTCATCACCAGTCGAGCGCCGCTTGCCCCCAGAGGATGCCCCAAGGCGATTGCACCACCATTGGGGTTCACACGAGGATCATTATCCGCAAGCCCAAGCATGCGTGTCACAGCCAACCCCTGAGCCGCAAAGGCCTCGTTAAGCTCGATGACATCCATCTGGTCAATGGTCAGCCCAGCCAAGGCCAGCACTTTTTGCGTGGCCGGCGCGGGGCCAATACCCATAATGCGAGGCTCAACACCTGCGGTCGCCATTGCAACAACGCGTGCACGTGGCGTTAAGCCATGACGCTTGGCAGCGGCTTCGTTGGCCAGCAACATGGCCACAGCGCCGTCGTTTACACCCGAAGCATTGCCCGCGGTGACCGAACCGCCCTCACGCACCACGCCTTTTAATTTTGCCAGGGCTTCAAGGCTGGTTTGTCGTGGATGCTCGTCGCGGCTAACGATCAGCGGATCGCCCTTTTTTTGTGCGATTGAGACCACGGCGATTTCGCTGTCAAAATAGCCTGCCTTTTGCGCTGCCGCGGTTTTCTCTTGGCTCGCCATGGCAAACAGATCTTGATCTTCGCGCGAAACTTTAAATTGATCAGCAACGTTTTCTGCGGTTTCAGGCATTGAGTCAACGCCATACTTGGCTTTCATCAGCCGGTTGACAAAGCGCCAGCCAATCGTGGTGTCATAAATCGCAGCATTGCGCGAAAACGCCGTGTCGGCTTTGCCCATGACAAACGGCGCGCGCGACATACTCTCAACACCACCGGCCAACACCAGAGAGGCGTCGCCTGAGCGAATCGCGCGCGCAGCGGTACCCACGGCGTCCATGCCTGACCCGCAAAGGCGATTAATCGTGCCGCCCGGCACCAAAACAGGCAAACCTGCCAGCAAGGTAGCCATACGCGCCACGTTGCGGTTATCTTCGCCCGCCTGGTTTGCACATCCCATCAAGGCGTCATCTAGCTCAGCCCAGTTCAGGTTGGCATTGCGTTCAGCCAACGCCCGGATTGGCACCGCAAGCAAGTCGTCTGGGCGAACTGGGGCAAGCGCACCAGCATAACGGCCAAAGGGAGTGCGTAACGCGTCACAAATAAAAGCCTGATTGGCCATGACAAAGATCCTTGTATCAATTTGTTAGGGTTATTGTTTTCATCGCTACTTTAGCGCAAAAAAAAACCGACCTGAGGGTCGGTTTTTTTAGACTTGAGTCGAATTAACCGAAGTTTTTAGCAGCAAAGGCCCAGTTGGCCAGCGTCCAGAAACTTTCAAGGTACTTGGGGCGCGCGTTACGGTAATCGATGTAGTAGGCATGCTCCCAAACGTCACAGGTCAGCAAAGGCACATCGGCTGTTGTGAGAGGTGTAGCAGCATTGCTGGTGTTTACGATGTCAAGTGAGCCATCAGGCTTTTTAACCAGCCAGGTCCAACCCGAACCGAAGTTACCAGCGGCTGACTTGTTGAAGGCTTCTTTGAACGCGGCAACACTGCCCCACTTTGCATTGATCGCATCAGCGAGTTTGCCAGTTGGCTCAGCACCCGAAGCAGGAGCAAGTGAATTCCAGTAGAAGGTGTGGTTCCAGATTTGGGCTGCGTTGTTAAACACGCCGCCAGAAGATTTTTTAACGATTTCTTCTAACGAAGCGGTTTCGAACTCTGTGCCTGGGATCAGATTGTTCAGGTTGGTCACATAGGTTTGATGATGCTTACCATAGTGAAACTCAAGCGTTTCTTTCGAAATGGTCGGTGCCAAAGCGTCGAGGGCATAAGGCAAAGCTGGGAGCGTATGGGCCATTGCTGCAAAATCCTTTTGTATGAGGGTCAGACAAATAACAACCGTTATTGTATCGGACGCTCAGCACACAGCAAGCCCAGCCTTGTTGCAAACAGGGTTAAAGCCCCTTTTCAGTCACTGTTGCGTTGAGTACGCCTTCGGCTAACGTCACTTCAAGGGCTTGACCAATCTGAGCGTCGGCAGACTTTCTTAAGATTTTTTTATCCTCGGTACGCACGATGGCGTAGCCACGCGCCAGTGTGTGCTCGGGGCTGAGTGCCCTGAGTTGTGCGCCGACGCTCTCAAGGCGCGTGTGCTCGCGCACAAGCAAGCGCCGCTGGCCCGCGCCGAGCTCTGCAGCGGCAGAGTCTAGGCGTGCGCGCAAGGCATTTAAATCCGGCATCAACCCTGCCAAACGCAGCTGCGTGTGGGCGTGTCTCGCGCGGGTACGTTGAAACTGCTTATCAAAGGCCGAGCTCGCGCGGCGCCCAAGGCCGACCACCTTTTCAAGCTGATGAGCCAGGCGCTGACTCGGAGGCACCAGCCCTAACGTTGCCCGGTCAACGCGCTGCGCCATGCGCTCTATCTGACGCACCAGCAATTGTTGGGCCTGCTGCACGGCCCCCAGCACCCGTTCAAGTTGCGAAAGACGCGTTCCGCAGACAATTTCGGCAGCGGCCGTGGGCGTGGGCGCACGCACATCCGCAACGAAGTCAGCAATTGTGAAATCGGTTTCGTGTCCAACACCCGACACAACAGGAATCACACTCGATGCGATATCACGCGCCAGGGCTTCATCATTAAAACTGAACAGATCTTCGAGACTCCCGCCCCCTCGCACTAGCAAGAGGGTATCGACTTCTTGTCGCTCGTTGGCAAGCGCGAGCGCCTGACGCAATTGCAGCGCAGCGCCCGCCCCCTGCACAAGCGAAGGATAGATCACGATCGGCACGTGCGGCGCCCGACGCGCCAGTGCGGTTAACACATCATGCAAGGCGGCCGCGCCCAGCGAGGTAATCACACCGATTGCCCTAGGATAGGGAGCAAGTGCGCGCTTGTTTTCGGCTGCAAACAGGCCCTCGGCAGACAGCTTATTTTTCAACGCCACAAACGCTTCAAACAGCGTACCCACGCCGGCTCGACGCAATTGCTCGACCTGCAGTTGGTATTCACCCCGAGCTTCGTAAAGCGTCACGCGCGCCTTGAGTTCGACAGAATCCCCCGCCTTGGGGGTAAAACCTGTCGTTGCCGCCCGGCTGCGAAACATGACAGCCCGCACGGAAGCTGCGTCATCCTTAAGTGTGAAGTACCAATGTCCGGAAGACGCGTTGGTGAAATTAGAAATTTCGCCGCGAACCCAACAGGCATCAAAGCTGTCTTCAAGCAAATGGCTAACTGCTTGATTCAACTGCGCGACCGTCAGGATATCCCGCGTAATTACTGCATTTGTGTCTTGACTTCGAATTGTCATAAGGCTTCCGGCTTAGTTTCTATCCACAGCGTCAGTAAATTAGCATTAAGTCATTGTGAAATAAGAAATAATTGAAATAGCTGCGACTGCAAGTCAACGCCTCTACTTAACCCTTTGTTTTTAAAGAAACTTTTAAAATATTACAAAATGATGATCGTTTTTTAAGCAAACAGCTCAAAGCTAGTATTTTCAACGTTCTTGGAAGATGCACACAGAATTATCCACAACTCCTGTGGATAGTTTTATCCGGCCTAAAGTCGCTTGCCAAGCTCTGTCACTGGCTCGTACGATGATACCTCGGGCGGCCACCATGACCCATCGGTCATCGTGTATTCTGCGCCCTCCACTCAAGAGGTTTGTTTTGTTATCGATCGTTAATCAAGCTGGCTGGCCGATTTGGCCACTCTTAGCACTGTCCGTGGCGGCGCTCGCCATCATGATTGAGCGGCTGTTGAGCCTGCAAACGCGCAGAATCGCCCCACCCGAGCTCACAACACAGGTGCTTGCGCTCGTACGTGCGCAGGAAGACGACCCGCACGTCATCGCCAAGCTTAAAGCCTCATCGCCTCTTGGGCGAATCCTAGCCCAGTTGCTTGTACACCGTGACCTTCCAGATGCCGAACTCAGGCGAAGCGTTGAAGACGTTGCGCAAGATGTTGCCTACTCTCTGAACCGCTACCTCTCTGGTTTGGCCATGATCGCCACGGTCGCGCCTTTGATGGGGCTGTTTGGCACTGTGGTTGGCATGATCGAAATTTTTGCCGCCTACCGGCCCGACGGCTCGGACCCAACCGAGCTCGCCCGCGGCATCTCGATTGCGCTCTACAACACAGGCCTTGGGATTCTGATTGCCGTGCCTTGCATCATCGCGCACCGCTATTTCAAATCACACGTCGAAAGTCTGTTGCTGCGCCTGGAGCAGTCGGCCCGCCGCCTGCGTGAAAGCCTCCGAGAGTAAAGGCCGACACCTATGCGCTTTCGCACGCCTGATCACGACCCCCTCGAAATCAATCTCATCCCATTGATTGACGTATTGCTTGTCATGCTCATTTTTTTGGCTGCAACCACCACCTTTATGCGCCAACAGGCGCTGAGCATCACCTTGCCTCAGGCCTCGGCACAAAGCCAACCGGTTCAGGCGATTGAACTGAGCATTCACGAGTCGGGGCGCTTTGCCGTGAACACGCAGCTCATCACCAATCCAGATTTGGCCTCGCTTACAGCGGCACTCGCACAAGCTAGCCAAGGGCAAAAAGAGCCCACCGTTCTGATCCGAGCCTCTGCAAATGCTGCGCACCAACTCGTGATCACGGGCATGCAAGCTGCGCGTCAGGCGGGCATCGCTCGCGTTCACTTCGCGACGCAGGCTGGCGATTGAGCGCAGCACGCCTGCAGGCCTCGGCGGCCCTCTGGCTACACCAACAGTGGCAAAAGCGCGGGTGGTGGGCACGTTTGCTATGGCCCGTGTCGTGTCTGGCGGGCGCCTACGTTTTTGCCAAACGTCGTTGGTACCAAGGTGATGCCAAGCGCGTGTATCGCGCACCCGTGCCGGTCGTGATTGTTGGCAACCTATACGTCGGCGGAGTCGGCAAGACACCAGTGGTGATCGCCTTAGTTCAACAGCTTTTGGCCTCAGGCTGGCACCCCGGCGTGATTAGTCGCGGTTACGGGATCGAACTCGGGCCTGCGCCACGCGTGGGTCAAGGCGCCCTGGATGCCAGCGCCATGGGCGACGAACCCGCACTCATTAGCGAGCTCACCGGTGCGCCAGTCAGCGTACATCCAAACCGCAGACTCGCCTGCCAGGCCCTATTAAAGGCCTACCCCGACGTGGATGTAATCGTGTCGGATGATGGCTTGCAGCACCTTGCTCTGGCACGTGATCTTGAAATTGTCGTGCAAGACGACCGACAGCTCGGTAACGGCTGGCTGCTGCCTGCGGGGCCGTTGCGCGAGCCATCAAGCCGAATGGCAACTGTTGACCTTGTGATCACCCGTCAGGCGTTGCGCAAGCAGCGTGACGCCGCGCCAAGCTCAAAAAATAGACCCACTGTGGCCCTTCAAGCGCCTTCACACCCAGCTGAGCTGACGATGCAGCTTGAAATAACTGGCCTTCACTCGCTTGACAACACATTAAATATATCCGTGCACGAATTTATAAAATTACAAGAAAATCAATCAACAACGGCCATTGCAGCAATAAGTGAACCGGATAGATTTTTTAA
>CAIZGG010000176.1 GCA_903932425.1 uncultured beta proteobacterium
CCTGCAAGCCGTTGGTGGTGCCGACTGCGAGCTTGATCATCGCCAAGCGGTGCGCTGGCGATGCTCCAAGCGGAGGGCGCTGCCAAGGTTGCCCCGCCGGTATCAATTGCACCTCGTCAAGAGCCAACTCGGCCAGCGCCGTTTGAGCCAGCACCAAATGCGCGCTATGCACGGGATCAAAGCTACCACCGAGTAAACCAATGCGCATCAGACCCAGTCTCGCGGGGTAAGGTATTGAGAAAGTGCCGCCTCAGGTGAGCCAGCTTGTGCCTGCCAGTTATAACGCCATGCAGCCATCGGCGGCATCGATAGCAAAATAGATTCTGTTCTGCCACCAGATTGCAGCCCAAAAAGTGTGCCGCGGTCAAATACTAGATTGAATTCTACATAACGTCCACGTCTGTAGGCCTGAAAGTCACGCTCGCGCTCGCCAAAGGGGTGAGAACGTCGTTTTTCGACCAAAGGCAAGTAGGCGGGGATAAAGGCGTTGCCCACCGAACGCATGAGGGCAAAGGCTTGCTCAAACCCCGGTTCACTTAAATCGTCAAAAAAGATACCACCCACACCACGCGTTTCGTTGCGATGCTTTAGAAAAAAGTATTCGTCACACCATTTTTTATAGCGTGCGTACGCGGTTGGGTCGTGGGGCGTCAGGGCCGCTTGATTGACACGATGAAAATGCCGCGCATCGTCTTCAAACAGGTAATAGGGGGTGAGGTCCATTCCGCCGCCAAACCAAAATACATCGGCCTGACCAGAACCCGCAGGCGCTTTTGCCACAAACATTCGGACATTTAAATGTGTGGTCGGAATATATGGATTACGCGGGTGCAGCACCATCGAGACGCCCATAGCCTCCCAGGGGCGACCGGCAACTTCAGGGCGATGTGCCGTTGCCGAAGGCGGTAAGGTTTTACCCTTGACATGACTAAACAACACGCCAGCGCGTTCAAAGAGTTGTGCGCCTTCGATTAGGCGCGAAATGCCCCCGCCGCCTTCAGCGCGTGTCCACTCGTCTGTTAAGAAGGGCTCACCGCCCGCGCGCTCAAGTTCAGCGACGATGCTTGCCTGCAATCCTAAAAGATAGGTACGCACCGCAGCGATGTTATCTTCGGACACAACGGCGAGCGGTGCGATGGAGGCAGCGGGCGTGCCATCGGAGACGGCCGCCACAGTTGCGCTCGAGCCAGTTAACGTTGCGGAGGCCGAGGAATCAGAGGGCACTGAGGAATGAAGTTCAGACACTGTTAGTTTTTTTCTAGGGCACGCCAGCCAATATCTGTTCGATATTGAGCACCGTCAAAGTTGATCGATTGAACGACGTCGTAGGCGCGTTGCTGCGTGGCGCGAACATTATCAGCGAGTGCGGTGATGCAAAGCACCCGGCCTCCCGAGGTTTGGAGCGCGCCGTCTTTGAGCGCAGTGCCTGCATGAAACACCACGCAGTCGGACTGCGCCTCAGGGATACCCTTGATCGCATCGCCTAAGCGCGGAGTGGATGGATAATTGGCACTCGCCATCACCACGCCAAGGGCTGTGCGAGGATCCCAGTCAATCGCAGCCTGGTTCAGTGTGCCGGCAACGCCGTGTTCAAAGACCTCAAGCAAGTCACTACGAATGCGCATCAGAATTGGTTGCGTTTCAGGATCGCCTAAGCGGCAATTGAACTCGAGCACCTTGATCGGGCGCGTGGAATCCTCACCGTCACCAATCATCAAGCCTGCATATAGAAAGCCGGTGAACGGAATTCCGTCAGCCTTCATGCCCTCAATCGTCGGGGTAATGACTTCGCGCATCACGCGAGCATGGAGGGCCGCACTGACGACGGGTGCCGGCGAATAGGCGCCCATGCCGCCCGTATTGGGACCTTGGTCGGCGTCTTGCAAACGCTTGTGATCTTGGCTGGTGGCTAAAGGTAAGATGTTTTTGCCATCGCATAAAATAATGAAGCTGGCTTCTTCGCCAAGCAGACATTCTTCAATGACCACGCGCGCGCCTGCGGCACCGAGTGAGCCATCGCCTAACATTGCGTCGACTGCGTCGTGCGCCTCGCGGGCGGTTAGGGCAACGACAACCCCTTTGCCAGCGGCCAGACCGTCAGCCTTAATCACAATCGGCGCACCCTGCGCCTCGATGTAGGCGTGGGCTGCAACGGGATCAGTAAAGGTTTGGTATGCCGCGGTTGGGATCTGATGACGCACCATGAACGCTTTGGCAAAGTCTTTCGAGCTTTCGAGTTGCGCTGCTGCGCGCGTTGGCCCGAAAATCTTTAAGCCTTGCGCACGAAACGTATCCACGACACCTTGCGCAAGAGGTGCTTCAGGACCGACAACGGTTAACGCGATGCCTTCTTTTTTAACAAAGTCGGCCAACGCTGCGGGGTCGCTTAGCGCGACGTTTGTGCTGCGCGCCATGGTTGCTGTCCCACCATTACCTGGTGCGACAAACACGTGCTCAACGCGCGGTGATTGCAAGAGCTTCCAGGCAAGAGCGTGTTCGCGACCACCCGAGCCAATGACTAACAGTTTCATCTGGTTTAGCCCTGTTCATCCATTGAGGCGTTGGTGTACACCTCTTGAACGTCATCCAAACTTTCAAGCGCGTCTAAAAGTTTTTGCATTTTGATCGCGTCATCGCCCACGAGTTCGGTTTCGGTATTTGGCTTCATCACAATGTCAGCCATTTCTGGGGTCAAACCAGCTTTTTCAAAAGCAGTACGCACTGCAGCAAAGCTTGAAGGGGGGCAAATGACCTCAATGACCCCTTCTTCGTCTGTGAGAACGTCGTCGGCGCCGGCCTCAAGGGCTGCTTCCATGACGACGTCTTCAGAGGTGCCGGGCGCAAAAACAAACTGACCGCAGTGTGTAAACATAAACGCCACTGAGCCTTCTTGCCCCATATTGCCGCCGTGTTTAGCGAACGCGTGACGCACATCGGCCACAGTACGGGTACGGTTATCGGTCATGCAGTCGACCACTACCGCCACACCGCCGATGCCGTAGCCCTCGTAGCGGATTTCGTCATAGTTTGAGCCGTCGGCCCCGCCAACGCCCTTGGCGATTGCGCGTTGAACATTGTCTTTCGGCATGTTGGCCGCATTGGCTTTATCCCAAACCATTCGCAAGCGCGGGTTGGCATCCGGGTCTGCGCCGCCGGCGCGCGCGGCAACGGTGATTTCGCGGATGATTTTGGTCCAGAGCTTTCCGCGTTTGGCATCCTGGCGACCTTTACGGTGCTGGATATTGGCCCATTTACTGTGTCCGGCCATGGTTTCCTAAAAATTGGC
>CAIZGG010000177.1 GCA_903932425.1 uncultured beta proteobacterium
CGCTATAAGTGTGAGACACCTCGAACCACCTGCAGAAAAAAGATTGGTCTATTGCGTAGCGTTAGCAGCCTGTTTTTTTCAGTTTGAGTCTTTTATGATCGTCGTTGCCCTGCCAGATATGGCGCGTGAGCTGCAGGCATCCGCGCACGCGGTGTCCTATGTTATTAGCGGTCTGTTGTTCGGGCTTGTCGCTACGTTGGTTAGTGCGAGTTGGCTGGGCCAACGACTTGGTTTTTCACGCCTTTTTTTAACAGGCACCTATCTCGCCACGCTCGCGACAATTGCCTGCGGGGCCTCGCCGTCCCTATCCGTACTTATCGTCAGTCGAATAGTTCAGGGTATCGGCATTGGGGCCATTGTGGCAAGTAGCTATGCCCTACTTGCGCTTTGGGTGAGCGCCAAGCGCTTGGGGTGGGCGTTTGGTTTATTGTCGACAGGCGCAGGGGCCGGCATGATTCTGGGCTTGCCCGTTGGCGGATTAATAGCCTCTTATTTCGAATGGCGCTGGCTTTTCTTTGGGACTGTTCCATTTCTGCTCGCTTTAACGCTGTTTGCTCACAAGTCGCTGCCGCCCGTTAAGCGAGTTCTCCAGCCACAGAACACACGCGTTACGCTCAAAGATATTTTGAAATTACCAAATTTTTTGATTGGCTTACTAGTGTTGTTTATTTTTCAAGGCGTGATGGGCGGGCTTCGTTTTTTAACCCCCTTTCTTTTAGAAAACCAAACCGGCACTGCACCAGTAGTGAGTGGTCTTATTTTCTTGTCTTATCCTCTTGGATTTTTATTGTTATCGGCCTGGTCTGGCCGCCAAGCAGACACCTTTTCTCCAAAGCGCTTGATGCTGTTCGCTTCTTACCTGAGTCTGAGTGCATGCCTACTATATTTGTTGTTTATAGATAGCTGGGGCGTGTGGCATTTTTCTATGTTTTTGTTGTTACTCGGCGCCGCCACAGGTTTATTTACACCCCCAAATAACGTCGCGATCCTTCGCGGCTTATCCGAAGCAGAAATTCAAGTCGCCTCAACGTTGATCCCGATCAGCTTAAATGCGAGCCTTATGTTTGGTACTTTTAGCTTTGGGCTCATATTCAAAGAGCACGACCCGAGTCTGGTCTTAATAATTAGTATTGCTGCGTTTGCAGGGATTATTTTCTTAACGAAAGGCGAGCAAATCCTCCCCGTTCAAGTAAAAGATAAAGTCACCTAAGCTCAAGCTTCATAAAATACCAGTACGGCAAAAGCCGAGCAGGCGGCTCCGCCCCTTCATAGGGTTCACATTTCTCAAAGCCACTCGATGCATACATCGATTGAGCATTTTTCATAAAGATACCTGTATCGAGATTGAGTGTTTTGAACCCGCGGCTTTTCGCCTCGATAATTAGTTTTTCAAGAACCTTGGTTCCGTAGCCCTGCCCTCGATGCTCTGGCTTTGTATAAATTCGCACCACCTCGCCATGCCCACTGGGTAACCGCCGTAAACCGCCCATCGCGATGGGCTCACCTTCAGTCGCCAGAAGATAAAACACAGCGTCGAGTCCGTCTTTAGGGGTGATGATGTTCATCGAAAACGCGACATAGGAACTCAACGGCATGCCTACAAGTTCTTCAATCGAGGCATGGCAGGTTGCTTGAATCTGCTCGTCCATCCAAGCGAAGTATTCTCGGGTCATCGTCAGGGCGCGATCTGCCCAATCTGGATGGTGCGCATCAACAAAAAAAGTTTTCGGCATGGCATCAGGTATCAAGAGGTGGGAAATCAAAGTTGACTCGGCGGGCCATCACTAATCGTTGTCAATCGAATAAATGAGTGAGGCTTTTTTGAGCTGGCCTTCAAACGCATAAGGTACCTCGTTGTCATCTCTCACGTTAGGGCGAGGCATCTCAGTTGAACTCAACACCACCTGATCGCCAAACACGCCTTTTAGCCGCACCCAGCAACGACTATAAAGTTCTATGAATGACGCGCCATCATCGGTTTCTAGATCAAACAAGTCACGATCTGTGTCGCTAGTTTTCGTGACATCTAACAGTAGACTTTTGTGGATCTCGACTCTGCTACTGCTGATATTCATGCCATCTTCGACTGGATGCCTGATCTCAAGGCGATCAAGTTGAATATGTGAATTGGTGACATCGATACCATCGTCGGCCGAATAAAAAGTTCGCACCGAAGCGATATTCCATTCTTCTGGGCTGACGCCCAAGACTGAAAAGCCATCGATGTCATCACCGATGTCTAACTCTCGGCCAGTCTTAGCACTGATGTAAGAATCTTTGCGGCCGAGGTAATGCGTGGTCACAGAACTTGCGGTGAACCTAGACAAGCCATTTTTTCGATTGACCTTCACTGAGATCTTGTCTTTGCTGGCGTCTTTGTAGTTGCCCAAAAACCAGACGCCGCCGTTGTCTGCGTTCTTAACCGGCTTGTGTTGCCCTGTACATGCTTTGATATAGACTCTTTTCGCTGAAAGCGTCGAGCCTTGCGCAAAAATGAGTGCCGAACGGCGAATCACACTTTTAGAAAACACCCCATTGACCAATAAAATCGTTACCTTATCCTGAATGCTAAGCGTCACGCCCTTACGGACGCGAACCTCGCCCTCGATGACATAAATCTTTTTATCACTCAGGGTTTTATTCTTTAGAATATCGCTAGAAATAACTTCAATTTTCTTATTCGACATAACGACCTTTCAAATTGAGCTTCACAAAGAGCGGCACCGCCCAATAGCCTGACCGGCCGAACACTAAAACGTAATCAGCGAAGACTCTGCAATATTTAATATCGGCGCGGGCGAAACTCGATCCACTCCGCTAAAGGGATTGTCTAGTACGATCGTCGCCGCAAAAAGAAACGAGACAGCCACAACTTGTATGTTGAGCGTAAAAAACCTGAACCAAGTAAATTGTGTGAGCATTAACGCCGAAATAATCAGAACGCCAAGATATCCAATATTGTTAGTCGCCAAGAATGGCCGCGAGACTTTAGTATTTGCGTTCAAAATTCTGGCAAGTCTTGCATGAACGATTTTAGGAACGCTTTCAAGCATCTGACTATAGATCGCTAATTGCTTGCCATCGGTTGGATGAAACTGCTGTAAGTCTGCCCGCATATTGCGCTGCAGCTCTAATGTTTTGTCGCTGCCCTCGCCCGTAAATAGTTGCGGCCATTCATCATTCACGATTGATAATGCATAGTTGCGCAAGTCTTGACGCAGTTCCATTGAGCCCGGTGTGTCGTAATACGTGGCGAGCATATCAAGTGTCTTCAGCTCATTTGCTTCTACCATCACATCTTGCTGGTACTTATCAACAGTTTCAGTCACATTAGAGAGAGAATAGCCAAGCGTCAAAAAAGTGATTGTGAACAGCGCCGCATGTAACCCAGAAATAAAATCAGAATCCACATCCTGAATGATGAAATGAGGCCAAACTCTGCGCAGCGCAAAAAATGTGCCATACAGAACGAATAAACCTACCGCACAGTAGACAACTATGATTTGACCATACGACATGTCAATGAAGAATTTTGAAAACATATTTATCTCATAAAAAATTATGGCCATGTTTAGGGGATTTTTATACGGTTTTATCCGCTTAGCGCTTTGAGTTTTTCTTGTGTATCACGCTTGACGCCACTTAGTGCATTTTTAAGATTGAAATAAAAGCGTGAATTTTTTTCTACGATCCAGTTTTCGTAAATTTCTATTTCATAGATTCGTAACGCATCGGCAATGTCTTGTAACTGTTCTCTCGTGACGGCCTTGGCGACTGCCTCGTCTAGTTCTCTGAGGCTCAAAAACATATTGTTCATCAGAAATACACTTGGAAACAAACGTGCAGAGGTGAGTACGGTGTACGAAGAGTAAACGACAATAAAAAGAGACAACACATACACCCAAATGTGGTCGATGACACTCGCCAACCACAACGGAAAGTACGAGAACACTTCGGGTACACCCTGATCATAGAAGCGCTTTGCTACGGTGCTCAGTGGAAAACTTTGTTCAAGATTTTTGGGGAAGTAGCCCGCTTTAGCAAAAAACGTGTCAGAGCGCGAGGCTAACTCTTTGGCCGCAATCAGATAGGCCCATTGAATCGCTGGGTGCATTCTTTTTTCGACCAATAAAGTGGTGGTAGTTGCAAGAATCGTTGTGTCTTCAGAGGGGTAAACCGACTCTAATTTGATCGAACCCTTGGGCACCACAAGTTTTTGTAAAAATGGCAAATACTTTAAATACGCGTCCGCCAAGGGAAAGTTCATGATTTTTATGTCTTTGTCTTTTAGCAACTTTTGAACCGTTTGCGACTCATAATTATCAACAATGAACGCCGCGTCGAGATTGCCCGCAAGCAATTGCTCAGCAGCCTCTTTATTAGGGAGTTCAACAAAATTAGCAGCGTTCGGTGTGGCGTTTTGATTGAGCGCGTACAACATCCTGAAGATCTTGTTGGTGGCGTTTTGCGCTGGCCCGATCGCAATTTTTTTGTTTGAAAAATACTCAAAGGGATCATTGGTACTGACCGTGTCGCCTTTGTAAAAGAACCAAAGCGGGGCATATTGAACACTACCGAGCGACACGAGTTCTGGATATTGCTTAGCCGTGATGATCCCAGAGGTTAGAAAGCTTGCGTTGACCTCAGACGCGTCACTATCAAGGCCTTTTAATCCCTCACCTAAACCAGTGGTGGGTACAAGCTTTAATCGAATGGCATTACTCTGAAATGTCTTTTGAAACGCCTCGGCAATGTTTCTGTAAGAGGATCCCTCTTGACCTGTCGCAAGGTAGGCTGTGCCCGGGGGAAGCGGATCGACATAAATCGTCAAGGCAATCAGCGCTGCAAACGCCACAACGCCTATCAAGCCTAGAAACCGAATGATCTTGAACCACCCGCCTACTTCTTTAAAAAAGAATCTTTCAATATAACGTCGGTGATATTGAAGAATAGTCGTGACGTTGTAGGCCATTGGATGCTCATGGATGTATTAAGAGCAAGGCGTTCACGCTCTGACGTTATTGGCTCGACAGCGTGGACACTGTAACAGTGTTTTTGAGTGAACGTCGATGATTCGCTGATGCGACCCCTGATTCACTGATTTGAGGCGCACCATGCGCCAAAGGTTCAAACCGTGATTTAGATCATGATTTTCATTTAAACGTTGGCATTTGCGCTAAGAGCCGCCTTGGCAGGGGGCAAGTCTGTTATAAGTAGTCGCATCAATAGGTGTCACCTATTTTTTATAGATCTTCAAATTTAAAAGCGAGCGGCAATGATCTTGATGACGACATGAAGAAGAATTTTCTTCTTAGCATTTTTACCTTCATCGGATTTCTCTTTATATTTGACGCGCTTGCCCAACCGCACGAGGTCGTTCTTCAAACGCCAGCCGGTCAATTAAAAGGGCTCGCAAATACTCGCGAAAGTGTTGATGCATTTAAGGGTATCCAATACGCGACTGCCGAGCGCTTTGCCCTGCCCACACCCACAGCACCTTGGTCTGACGTTAAAGATGCAACGAAATTTGCGAGCAATTGCCCGCAGGCGGCGCGTTATAACCTGACCGAAGAAAGCCTGAATGAAGATTGTTTATATCTCAACGTTTCAGCGCCGTCTGACCTAAAACCTAACGAAAAGCTTCCTGTTTTTGTTTGGATACCGGGCGGAGCGTTTGTGGGAGGCGGGTCAAACTTATATCGTCTTGACCGCTTAGCGCAGCTCGGACGAATGGTTGTCGTATCAATCAATTACCGCGTTGGGCTTTTTGGGTTTATGCCACACCCTGCGATGGATCAGGCCACGAATGGTGATTTAGGTTTAGAAGATCAGCGCGAAGCCCTGCGATGGGTTCAGAAGAATATCGCGGCCTTTGGCGGTGACTCGAAGAACGTCACCGTAGCGGGTGAATCTGCTGGGGCCGGCTCTATTTGTCAGCATTTAGCAAGCCCTGAGGCGGTTCAGGGTTTATTTAGCAAGGCAGTTTTAATTAGCGCGGCCTGCTTACAAGAGCTACCAACACTTGAACAGGCGTTGGCCACGCCCATTTGGCAGTCAGTGGCCAGCAACGCCAAAGACCCCCAGCGAGGCTACCACTGCCCAACGCCTGGCGATGCCAATTACTCAGCCACGGCATCCTTAGCTTGTTTGAAAAAGATATCGGTCAAAGATTTACTTGAAGCTCAGACCTTTGAGTCCGGCAACCAAGTCTTAAGTTTCATGCCGGTGACGCACAATCAAACCGTGCCACGCTCGTTCAAAGAGGGCGTGGCCAGCGGAAAAATCGTGACCGTACCCTTGATGATGGGCGGCGCGCAAAATGAGTTGCGCCA
>CAIZGG010000178.1 GCA_903932425.1 uncultured beta proteobacterium
AAAAAATTTCCTGGTGCCTTGGTGTCGATCAATGTGTCGAGTTTGTTGTTTGCGGACGAATACCTCTTAAAGCTTTTCGGTCAGCGCCTCGTGCAGTTCAAAAGCGAGTATCCGTCTTTAATTCTTGAAATTGTTGAAGGCAAGATTATCGAGGCCAATGCACAGGTGGGCTCGCAAATCACTCAGCTCAGAGAGTGGGGTCTAGGGATTAGTATTGATGATTTCGGCAAAGACTATTCTTCGCACTCGCGTCTGATCGCCCTGCCGTTCAACCACTTAAAAATCGATCGCGAATTTATTCACCAGTTAGGCAAGAGTAAAAACGCGGATATCGTGGTGAAGAACATTATTGATTTGGCGCAGAATCTTGGAATTTCAGTGACAGCCGAGGGCGTTGAAACCCTGCACCAACGCAACGTGCTCGTGCAGTTGGGGTGCCATTGTGGACAAGGCTGGTACTTTGAAAAAGACCAACCGCTTGAGCGCTTGCACGGCTTGCCCGCAACATTTGGGCCACCGGTGGTGGCGACCCAACCCGAGCCTTAGTACCCTACAGCCTCACCGTCGCGGCGATGATCAGAGCCCGCGGCGTAGGCAAACGGCCCGGTGCTTGCTTGCTGCTCGCCCAAGCGCGCAATCAACTGTGCGCTACCAAAATCGGTGCTGTCGGCAGGCGCCACAATCGGTGCATGGCCCATGGCTTTAAGCCCGGCAACCACAGCGGGGCTAACCGTGGCTTCAACAGTCAGCTCGGCCACATCATTGATGCGCCAGCGCGGTGCGTCTGAGCAAGCTTGAGGATTATGTTGCTCAACCACACGACGCAACACCATTTGCATATGGCCTTGCGCCTGCATGTTGCCGCCCATCACGCCGAAGGCCATCTCGGGCTGACCATCGCGCGTCATGAAGGCGGGGATGATGGTGTGCATGGGGCGCTTGCCGCCAGCGACTTGGTTTGGATGACCGGGCGTTGTGACAAAACCAGAGCCGCGATTTTGCAAGGCGATACCGGTTTTGGGCACCACCACACCAGAGCCAAAGCCCTTGAAGTTTGATTGGATAAACGAAATCATGCGACCGTCTGCATCAGAGGCACACAAATAGATCGTGCCGCCTGAGGGTGGCCGGCCGGCTTCGTAGGTGCCAGCTTTTTTAGGGTCGATCAGTTTGGCGCGCTCACGTGCATAGGATTTGCTGAGCAAATCTTTTGCGCTGACTTTCATAAACGCTGGGTCGGCAACGTGGGCGTACAAGTCGGCAAACGCAACACGCATGGCTTCAACTTCTAAGTGCATGCGTTCTGCTGAGCCTGGGGCCGTTTCGTTGTAGGGCAAATGTTCGATGATGTTCAGCGCTAATAGTGCGGTGAGGCCCTGACCATTGGGTGGGATTTCATGGACGTCAAAGCCACGGAAATTTGTCGAGATAGGTTCGACCCAGTCGGCCTGATGTGCAGCCAGATCAGCTTCAGTCATAACGGCGCCGCATTCAGCAGAAAACGCTGCAATCATTTTTGCCAGACGACCGCGATAAAACGATTCGCCTTTTGTGCGTGCGATGTCTTCAAGAGTGCCTGCCTGATCGGCAAATTTCCAGATCTCGCCGGTGGCCGGGGCACGACCATTGGGCATGAAAGCGCTGAAGCCTGGATATTGCGCCAGGTCTTTGACAGCAGCGGCCCATTGCTTAGAGATCACTGGGCTGACCGGAAACCCTTCGCGTGCGTGGCGAATCGCGTCTTTGAATAAATCTTCAAAGGGCAGCTGACCAAACTTGTTTGATAGCGCAACCCATTGTGACACGGCGCCCGGCACGGTGACTGAATCCCAACCATTCTTGGGCATGGTGGCCATGCCTTTAAAGCGCTCAGGTGACCAGGCGGCGGGTGCACGTCCCGAAGCGTTCAGGCCGTGTAGTTTTTTGCCATCCCAAATAATCGAGAAACCATCCCCGCCAATACCGTTCATGGTGGGCTCAACGACAGTCAGCGTAATCGCTGCTGCAATGGCAGCGTCAATGGCATTGCCACCGCGCGCAAAGACGGCGGCACCAGCCTGCGAGGCCAGTGGCTGTGAAGTCGAAACGATATTGCGGGCCAGTACGGGTTGACGGCCAGATTGAAAGGGGAGTTGCCAATTCATAAGTGACAGAATTCCTGCAAAAGTTAGGTGACAGGGGCTCAGGGCCGCTGTGACAGGATGTTGCGCCAGAGCGTACGACCTGCCCTGACAAGGATGACATTGGCGCCATCATAATCGCTGGCGCCGCTTCTGGCGCGTTGTTCACGCCAGCAAGGGTTTCTGCAACAAAAAAAGCGCCGAAGCGCCTTTTTTGTGACCGAACTGCTTACTGGACAATCTGCCCGCTTAAGCACTCGATGAGGCCGACTTGTTCAATCTGATACCTCAGAGCGAGCACGTGGCTGTTGGCTCGGCAAGCCGTGTTATCAGGCCACCAGATTGATTGCCTTTTTAACGGTATTGAAGATTTCATCGATCTGGTCTTCGCTGACGATCAGTGGTGGTGAAAAGGCCAGACTATCGCCGGTGTAGCGAACTAATACGCCGAGCTCTAAGCACTTCAAGAACACATCATAGGCACGAGCACCAGGTGCACCTGCACGCGACTCAAGTTCAACCGCACCCATCAAGCCAAGGTTACGGATGTCCTTAACGTAAGGCTCACCACGCAGCGCATGGATCGCTTTTTCAAACTTAGGCGCCAAGGCAAGCGAGCGCTCAAACAGTTGATCGCGCTTGTAAATCGCTTGCGTGGCCAGGCAGGCAGCGGCAGCAGCGGGGTGCGATGAATAGGTGTAGCCGTGAAACATTTCAATCGCATTGGCTGGACTGGCATTAATAATGGCGTCATAGATTTGCGTGTTGGCAGCAACAGCCGACATCGGAATCGACGCGTTGTTGATCGCCTTAGCCATCGTGATCATATCAGGCGTGACGCCAAAAAATTCGCTCGCAGTCGCCTTACCCAAGCGACCGAAACCGGTAATGACTTCATCAAAAATCAACAAGATGCCATGCTTGGTGCAGAGCTCGCGCAGACGTTGCAGGTAGCCAACGGGTGGCACCAGTACGCCGGTTGAACCAGCAACGGGCTCAACGATGACTGCAGCAATGGTTGAGGGGTCGTGCAAGGCGCACAAGGCTTCGAGGTGATCGGCCAAGTGCATGCCCCACTGCGGCTGACCTTTGCTAAAGCCCATGTCAGGGATGCTATGGGTATGCGGCAAATGATCAACGCCAGGAATCAGGTTGGCTGAATAGGCCTTACGGTTGGCAACGATGCCACCCACAGAAATGCCGCCAAAGCCCACGCCACTGTAGCCGCGCTCGCGACCAATCAGGCGGGTACGCTGGCCTTCGCCACGCGCGCGGTGGTAGGCCAGCGCCATTTTGAGTGCAGTATCCACAGCTTCAGAGCCAGAGTTTGCAAAGAAGATGCGATCCAGGCCTTTAGGCATCACGCCTGCGACCACCTTTGCAGCCTCAAACGCTAAGGGGTGAGCCATTTGAAACGGTGGAGCGTAGTCAAGCTCTTGCATTTGCTTGTGTACGGCTTCGATGATTTCTGTGCGACCGTGACCGGCGTTGACGCACCAGAGGCCCGCGCTTGCATCAAGCACTTTTTGGCCATCAATGGTGGTGAAATGCATATCTTTAGCGCTTTGAAGGATGCGCGGCGCTGCTTTGAACTGACGGTTGCCCGTAAAAGGCATCCAGAAATTGGTCATGTCCACATTGTTGGACAGGCTAACGGCTTCGGTGATAGCGTTCATGGGGTTCTCCGGTGATCGGGTTGACCTCTCACTGTAGCGCTGTCGCGTCGGTCTTGGCCAATACAGTTGTCTGAATTTATGGCAAACTGTATTGGTCCTCAGTTTGCAGTCTGGGTGAACCGAGGTCATCAGTTTTTAGGGCGTGCGCGAGCCCTGGCGCTGCAGCCTAAAACGACCAATCGGAGGGCATGCATGGCTTTTTCACTGAACCTCGACCGACACTCTGATCTCAGCCTCGTCGCGCAAATCGTCTCGGGCTTGACCGATGCCATTAGCAAGCGCGCTTTAAGAGCGGGTGATGCCTTGCCCTCGGTACGCCAGCTGGCGCGTGAGCAGGGCCTGAGCGCGTTTACAGTGTCAGAGGCGTATCAGCGGCTGGTTGCGTCTGGTCAAGTGGTCGCCAAGCGGGGCGCCTCGTATCGTGTCGTGGATAAGCGCGCCGCGCCAGCCTCAGCGACGCCAGCCTGGTCGGCGCCTAGCCTGAATGCCGCCTGGCTGCTGTCAGATGTGTTTGCCGATCACTCGGTGCCGATTAAGGCAGGCTGCGGCTGGATACCAGGCGAGTGGATTAACGAAAGTGGTCTCCAACACGCGTTGCGTGCCCTGAGCCGTGTACCGGGCGCGCGTTTTGGCGGGTATGGGCACCCCTTTGGCATGGCATCCTTACGCGAACAGATCGCAACTCGTCTGAGGCGCCATGACATACCGGTGGAGTCATCAAATGTGCTGCTCACACAGGGTGCTACACAGGCACTAGATCTGGTCGTGCGTACGCTGTTGCGGCCAGGTGATACGGTCATTGTTGAAGACCCGTGCTACTGCAACTTGTTGCAAATCTTGCAGCTTGCAGGCCTGAAGGTTGTTGGCTTGCCTCGCAGCGCAGACGGACATGACCTTGATCAACTCAATCTGCTGATTAAGCGTGCGCGGCCCAAAGCGATCTTTGTCAACACTGTGTTGCAAAATCCTTCGGGTACGACGCTGTCGTTAAGTCATGCCAAGCGCTTGCTCGAGGTCGCCGATCAGCACGGCTTGTGGGTCATCGAGGATGACATTTACCGCGAGCTTGCACCTGAAGGCGCGCCGTGTCTGGCCGCGCTCGAAGGGCTTCGTCGCGTGATCTATATCTCGGGGTTTTCGAAAACGATTACGCCCACGTTGCGTGTTGGTTACGTCGCTGCGCATGCAGACATACTGGCAAGTTTGGCGCGCAGCAAAATGGCTGTTGGCTTGACCTCGTCAGAGGTGACCGAGCGCATCGTGGCCAATGTGCTGAGCGATGGGCACTATCAGCAGCACCTCAAATTTTTAACAGATAAATTAAAGCAGGCGCATCAGCGCGTGAGCGCAAGTATGCAAGCCGCAGGTGTCGAGATTTTTCAAGAGCCCGAAGCGGGTTTGTTTTTGTGGGCACGGTTACCGATCGATCCAAAACAAAGTGCGACGGTCGCTACGCGTGCCTTGCAGCATGGAATCTGGTTAGCGCCGGGTGCGTATTTTCGACCTGAAGACCGTGCGTCGAACTGGTTTCGCTTTAATGTTGCAAACTCTGATCACACAGTGTTGTGGGATTTCATTCGGACGCTCGCATAGAGGTACGAAAAACAACGTCGCTGAGAACATGCAGAGCCTGAGCTTACGTCGATGGGTCGGCGCCCGGAAGTATTGGCCATTCAATAGGTGGTTGGTTCAGCGGTCAACCGCCAAATAAAGTGTCTCTTTGATTTCTTCCATCACGACATAGCTGCGCGACTCTGCTGAGGCGGGCAGGCGCTTTAGGATTTCGCCCAACAGTTGCCGATATTTGCCCATCTCGGCCAAGCGCGCTTTGATCAGATAATCGAAATCACCTGAGACCAGATGACACTCCATCACCTCAGGCACGTACTCAAGCTCTTTTTTGACTTTTTCAAATACGTCGTCTGATTTGGTAGAGAGTTTGATCTCAAGAAACACTAAAAGGTTTTTACCAAGCGCGGCGGGGTTGACGCGAGCGTAATAGCCCATGATGATGCCCTCACGCTCTAGTCGGCGCACGCGTTCAGAGCAGGGGGTTGCCGACAGATTGACGCGCTCGGCCAAGTCGGTCATCGAGATTCGGCCATCGCGTTGCAAGACATCGAGTATTTTGAGGTCAATGCGATCGAGTGGGCGAAGTGGGTCTTTTATTGTCACGGCGCAGATCCGAAAAGTCAAAGCGATGAAAGGCAGGTGAAATCATGGCATATGGATCTGATTTTAGTGATTTCTGCTGTAATGTAGTCAAAATATTTTTTCGTAAGGCGGCCACGCATGATGTCGATCGTCAATCAACCGGTAGCAGTCAATCTCAAACAGGGTTCGGTCACGGGCTTGCAAAGCGACGGGGTCGCATGCTTTTTCGGGCTTCGCTATGCCCAAGCCCCAACGGGCGCCTTGCGGTTTGCTGCGCCTGAGCCTCTGGGGGCTCAACCGCCGTTTGACGCGACACAGCCTGGGCCGGTTTGCCCACAGCGCCCGTCGCGCTTGCGCAATGTGATGGGTGATTTCGAGGCCGTACAAGACGAAGACTGCTTGCGTTTATCAATCTGGACACCTGGTGTTGATCAGCACAAACGGCCTGTTGTGGTGTGGCTGCATGGCGGCGCGTGGCAAAGCGGCGGTGGTGCTGTGCCTTGGTACGACGGCACGCGTCTGGCCGCGCGTGGCGACTGTGTGGTTGTCGGTGTGAACTATCGGCTTGCCTCACTCGGATGGCTGTTTGTGCCGGGTCAAACGGCTAACGTTGGGCTGCTTGATGAAGAGGCGGCCGTGCGCTGGGTCTTTGAAAATATCGAGCATTTTGGCGGTGACCCAGCGCGCGTCACCGTGATGGGCCACTCCGCCGGCGGCTTTAATATCGCCGCAATGCTGGCACGCAAGCCGCTTTTTAAGCGTGCAATTTTGCACAGTGCCTCGCTCGGACGTGGCTTTCGCGAGGCTGAGCAAGCCGCCCACTTAAGTCGCGTTTTTTTACAGGCAGCTGGCGCACAGACACTTGAGCAGGCGCGCGCCTTGCCAGTGGCGGCTTTACTGGCCGCGCAACAAGCTGATGCGGTGATGGCAGCCTTGCAAGAAGAAGGCGCGAATCGCAGTCTGTTTTGTCCGGTGGTCGATGGCGAGATTTTTGCCTCGCCCGTTGCACCCTTGATGCAGCAAGCGGCCACGCGTGCGGATGTACTGTTGGGTTACACGCGCGACGAAATGGCAGCGTTTCCGGGCACACAGCGTAACGTCGCGAGTCAGCAGCTAGGTGAAAAAATCTTTGGTGCGCCCTCGCGGCAATGGGCACAAGACGCGAGGGCGGCTGGGCGCGACGCCTGGGTCTTTGAATTCGCGTTTGGACCGAACCCAGAATTTGGCGCGTGCCATTGCAGCGACTTGCCTTTTGTCTTTGGTAATCTCGAGAGCTTTACCGGGGCCGCGATGCTGCAAGGGATGACGCCCGAGCATGGTCGCAGTCTGGTCGATAGGATGCAGACCGCGTGGATTGAGTTTATTCATGGTCGCGCCCCCGGCTGGGAACCCAGCCCCGCAGTTCGAGTCTTTGAATAGCACCACTAAAGGATCATGAAGATGAACGTTCAATACCAGCGGTTGCGCGCTGCTTTCTGGTTGTGGCTCGTCAGCACCCTGGGCTTTTGCTCTTTAGGTTTCAATCAGGCGTTGGCTCAATCCCAAAGTGTTTATCCAGATAAGCCGGTCAAAATCATCGTGGCTAACCCGCCTGGCGGGCCGATCGACGTGGTCTTGCGGGTACTTGCCACTCGCCTGAGTGCCGTGTGGGGCCAACCCGTGATTGTTGAGAACCGCCCTGGCGGCGCAGGCATTGTGAGTACGACTGCGGTCGTGAAAGCTGCGCCCGATGCGTACACGATCGGGATGGTGGCGGCCTCGTCGATCACTATCATGCCCTTCGCTGTTGATAGCCTGCCCTATGACCCGATCAAAGATTTACAGCCGATTTCACTGGTTGCGCGCACGCCATTTATTTTTATCGTACGGCAAGATAGCCCGTTAAAAACCTGGCAAGATTTTGTGGTGCAGGCCAAGACGCGCGATCTGACAATTGGGTCTTATGCGATTGGTTCGGCGTTTCATTTGGTCTGGGAACAAACCGCTCGGCGAGTAGGCCTTAAGGCTGTCTACGCGCCTGCGAATGCAGCGAGCAAGACGCAAGGTGACCTCGTTGGCGGTCAACTCGATATCGTGCTTGAAGCACCCTCTAGTGCGAAGGCAATGCTTGATGGTGGCCGAGTGCGTGCGATTGCGATTACCAGCCCAGAGCGTTTTGCCGGCTTGCCTGATACGCCTACGCTGTCTGAGTCCGGCTTGCCGGGATACTCTTCGCTGCCCTGGTTGGGCCTGATGGGGCCGGCTGGCATGCCGGCTGAGCGTGTGGCCCTGATTCAAAAAACAGTGGCTCAAGTGCTGCAAGAGCCGGCCATGCTCAAGCAACTCGAAACAATGGGCATGATGCCCGTGGCTAGCACTGCGCAAGAGATGGCTGAGACGATAAAAAATGAGCGCTCAGCGATGCAACCCTTAGTCAAAGAGTTAGGAATCCGGTTGCAATAGTTTTGAGCCACTTTGACGCGCGGATTAAATTATTTTCTCGTGGTCGTGGTGGTGGGCGCGGTCGCGGTGGTTTTGGTTTTCGGTTTTTTTTCTGAAGCCCAACGGTTACCTTGCGCCGAAGTTGTGCGTTTAAGTTCTACGCCGTATTGATAGAGGTCGGGTCTGTACTGGACGCAGATTAGCTCAACCGGTCGCTCAAAACGGTCGTAGACAATGCGCTCCGAAAGCAACAGGGCGGTACCTGGTTCGACGTGTAATGCACGCGCCACCTCGGGCGTGGCCTGTACGGCTGAAATGACTTGCTCAGCGCGAGCGATCACGATGCCAGCACTTTCTAGTAGATCAATGAGCGGGCGTGTCGACATCTGTTCGGTTTTGACTTGTCGACTCACAAAGGCGGGCAGATGTGTGACGGCGTAAGAAAACGGTATGTCGTTTAAGCGACGCACGCGTACCGACCAAAGTACGGACGTCTTGTGTTTGACTTTAAGCTTGGCGGCGACCTCTGCGCTTGCGGGCACCTGCTCGTGAGCCAGTAGCTCAACCGTGGTCGAGTCGCCCATGCGTCGATTGTTTTCAATCATGCCTTCGA
>CAIZGG010000179.1 GCA_903932425.1 uncultured beta proteobacterium
CGACCAAGCAACAACATCACATAGTTAGAGATATCAACCAGGGCTGTGACAGAGCGCTGCCCTGCCCGCTTTAAGCGCTCAACCATCCACTCGGGGGTTTGAGCACGTGCATTCACACCTCGGATAATTCGGCCAGCGAAACGCCCGCACAGATCTGGCGCCTGAACGGTGACCGGAAGAACTTCAGTCAGTGTCGGTTCAATGGGTGCAGTTTGTGGCTGTGTAAGCGGCGCGCCCGTTAGCGCAGCGACTTCGCGCGCCACACCCAAAATTGACAGACAATCGGCACGATTAGGCGTGAGCTTCAGGGTGAACAAGGTATCGTCAAGGTCTAGCGCCTCGCGCACACTAACGCCGACTTGCGCCTCGGCTGGCAACACCAGTAAACCCGCATGCTCTTGCGACAAGCCAAGCTCTTTTGCTGAACACAACATGCCAAAAGACTCAACGCCACGCATCTTGGCAACACCAATCTTAAGGTCACCGGGCAATACAGCACCCACGGTCGCTAGAGGCACTTTTAAGCCAGCTGCTGCATTCGGTGCACCGCACACGATTTGCAAAGGTGCTGCAGCGCCTACATCCACCATACACACGCGCAGTTTGTCAGCATTAGGGTGAGGCTCGGCACTTTGAATCAACGCCACCACAACACCTGAAAACGCAGGCGCTACCAAAGTGGTCTCTTCGACCTCAAGGCCCGCCATGGTCAAGCGATGAGATAACTCATCGGTAGAAATCGGCGGGTTCACCAGGCTACGCAGCCAAGATTCTGAAAATTGCATAGGTAACCGTATCGGTCTAAAAATTAATCGTTGAACTGGCGTAAAAAGCGCAGATCGCCTTCAAAGAACTGCCGCAAGTCGTTCACACCGTAGCGCAGCATTGTTAGGCGCTCAAGGCCTGAACCAAACGCGAAACCAATGTAGCGCTCGGGATCTAAGCCAAAATTACGGATCACATCGGGATGAACCTGGCCAGAGCCAGAGATCTCAAGCCAACGGCCCTTATTCGGGCCCGACGTAAACATCATATCGATCTCGGCAGAGGGTTCGGTAAACGGAAAAAACGAGGGCCTGAAACGTAATTCAAGATTCTCGGTTTCGAAGAAGCAGCGCAAAAAGTTTGTGTACACGCCCTTTAACTCGGCGAACGAAATGTTTTCGTCGATCCAGAGGCCTTCAACTTGATGAAACATTGGCGAGTGCGTTGCATCGCTATCCACCCGATAAGTGCGGCCGGGCGCGATGACCTTAATCGGTGGCTTGTTCATGCGCGCATAGCGAACCTGCATGGGGCTCGTGTGGGTACGAAGCAAAAGCGGCAGGCCCTGGGCATCGTTCATGTCGACATAAAACGTATCTTGCATTGAACGTGCTGGGTGATTTTCAGGATTATTCAGTGCGGTGAAGTTGGTCCAGTCGTTTTCGATTTCGGGGCCATCGGCCACAGCAAAACCGATTGACTTGAAAATGGCCTCAACACGCTGCCACGTGCGGATGACTGGGTGAATACCGCCCTTGCCGCGACCACGGCCAGGCAGGGTTACATCAATGGTCTCAGCGGCCAAACGCAAGTCAAGCTCTGCCTGAGCCATCTCAGCACGCCGTGCGTTGAGCAAGGCTTCAACTTGCTGTTTGATCGCGTTGATACGAGCGCCTTCTGCGCGCTTAGCCTCTGGGTCAAGTTTACCCAGGCCCTTCATCAACTCGGTCAGCGAACCTTGCTTGCCTAAAAAACGCGCCTTGGCGTTTTCGAGCGAGGCAGCATCGGTTGCCTGCGCGAATTGCGCACGTGCCTGCTCAATCAGGTCATCGCTCTTATCAGTCATTTTTACAACCTTCGCGAAATCACATCTTTAAAATGCAAACGGAGCCCAACGGCCCCGTTTACAGATACAACTTTTCAGTGCTTAAGCAGCCAACGCTGATTTTGCCTGATTCAATACAGCAGCGAAACCAGCTTTGTCATGCACGGCCATGTCGGCCAAGACTTTGCGATCTAGCTCGATTGAAGCCTTTTTCAGGCCAGCGATAAACACGCTGTAGGTCGTGCCGTGTTCACGCACTGCTGCGTTGATACGGGCGATCCAGAGAGCGCGGAACGTACGCTTTTTGTTGCGACGATCGCGATAGGCGTATTGGCCAGCGCGCATAACCGCTTGCTTGGCAATACGAAACACATTACCGCGGCGACCACGATAACCTTTAGCTTTGGCGATAACTTTTTTGTGACGGGCTCTGGCCGTTACACCACGTTTGACGCGAGGCATGTTTTATCTCCGGTTAGGCGAAAGGCATCATGGCTTTAACTGAAGCCACGTTGGTTTTATCGACCGCTGCCGAACCGCGCAACTGGCGCTTGGTCTTGGTGGTTTTTTTGGTCAGGATGTGGCGCTTAAACGCTTGACCCCGTTTGATCGATCCGCTGCCGCGAACCTGAAAGCGCTTTGCAGCACTTTTCTTGGTTTTCATCTTAGGCATTTGATTTCCATTTACTTAAAATTGTGCTCTGTAGGTGCCTGGCATGTTGCCCGATCAGCCCAACTTCGTGCCAATCGACCGCCAGTCTTGTTAACCCAAGATCCACTTTTAACTTCACTTTCTCTGCAGGTTTTGCAGGAAAGCCTTTGATTATATGACAAATTCTGACACTTTGCACACTTTACGCAAAAACCTGAGCTATCTCAGGCCGGCAGAAAACAATGGTCGATATTGAAACGCCTCAGCTAGGTGAGGCAAATCGATCTGTTGCGCACCAGCCATGTCAGCGCAAGTGCGCGCGACACGCCGCAGGCGTTGTATGGCACGGGCTGACAGATGGTGCCTTTTCATCGTGCTCTCTAACAGCTTGGCTGCAGCCGGCGACAGCGCGCAGCATCTGTCTAAGTCTTTATCGGGCAGGCGAGCGTTGCTTGTGTGTTGGCGTTGCAGCTGGGGCTGTCGCGCCGCCTCAACCCGTTTACGAACCACAGCCGATGACTCACCCGGGGCAAGCTCAAGCCAGTGCGCATCGCTCATGGTGAGCGTCACAAACAGGTCAATTCTTTCAAGCACTGGCCCCGACACCCGCTGTTGATACGACTCAATCTGCTCGGTTCGACACTTACAACGCCCTTTTACATGCCCATACCACCCGCAGGGGCATGGGTTCATCGCCGCAAGCAACTGAAAATCGGCCGGGAACTCTACTTTGAGCTTTGCCCGTGCAATCGTCACCGAGAGGCTTTCAAGGGGCTCGCGCAACCCCTCACGCACACGGCGCTCAAACTCTGGAAACTCATCCAAAAACAAGACACCTCGGTGCGCCAGTGTCACCTCGCCTGCCCGTGGTGTTGCCCCTCCGCCTAGCATCGCGGCCATCGACGCCGAGTGGTGAGGTGCGCGGTAGGGTCGTTGCCCCCAGCTATGCTCACTCAGCCCGGCAAAGGCCGCCACGGACGCCACCTCTAAGCACTCAGCAGGCGTCAAGGCCGGCAAAATCCCAGGCAACCGCTTGGCTAGCATTGTTTTACCAACGCCAGGGGTGCCGCAGAACAGCAAACTATGCCCGCCTGCTGCGGCGACTTCAAGCGCTCTGCGCGCCACCAACTGACCACGCACCTCAGATAAGCACGGCACGTCAGCGCACGCCACCAGCGCCTGCTGTGGCGCTATATATTGCAGCGGTTTACGACCTGTCAGATGCTCAACAACCTCACTCAGGTTTTGTGCGCCGAAGACTTTCAAGCCCGGCACGCGAGACGCCTGTTGCGCATTGACGTAGGGCAGCATTAAGCAGGCTGGCGGTTGGCTGCGCGCGACCGCCAAGGCGATGGCAATGGCCCCCTTGATTGGTGAGAGCATTCCGGTTAACGAGAGTTCACCGGCCACCACCAAAGATGCAAGCGCAGCCACGCCCTGCTCGCTGCTTGCACGTTGAGTCAATTCAGGTAACTCGAGTTGCCCCGATGCGAGCAAAACACCCAGCGCAATGGGCAAGTCAAAACGTCCTGACTCTTTGGGTAAATCAGCGGGCGACAGATTGACGGTTAGCCGCCCTGCCGGAAACTCGTAACCACTGCTTAAAAGTGCCGATCTGACACGTTCGCGGCTTTCGCGTACTTCAGCATCGGCAAGCCCCACCATGGTGAAGCTTGGCAAGCCACTGCTTAAATGCGTCTCAACCCGAACCGGCGGCGCATCCATCCCAAACAATGAACGACTCATGATGACAGCTAAAGCCATAGATCTCTCGGACAAAAAGCCGAAAGTATGGCGCGCTCAAGACACCCTGCCTACCGATGGATTATTTTGTCTTGCCTTCGCAACCGACCACAGCGAGCGCCAATGGGAATACGCCAAAGGCACTGAGCACTTGCGGGCGGTTAAGGTTGCTGGCTTTCAAGTTGGGATAAGCGATGCTCGAGTTGCTGCACCTGAGCCTCTAACGCTGCTGCGCGCTCTTGGACTCGTTTAAGCATATCAACCTGGATATCGAACTCTTCGCGAGTGATGAGATCCATTTTATTAAACGCCTGCCCCATCAACGCTTTAACGTTGCGCTCGATGTCGGCGGCTGGGCTGCGTGCAATCAGGTCAGAAACATTTTTTTGAAATTCTTCAAACCAGGCATTTTTTGGAATCATGGTGTTCTCATCAAAAAATAAGGGTAGGACTCAATCTGGTGAATCGAGCGAGCTAGTGATAGAGCGTCGCGGGATCAATCTCGATCGCGCGATTCAGCGAGTTTGCGACTTTCAAGCGCAGCGCGTTTGAATGCGCGTGGCGAATCTCACGTTTCACATCAAGCAATTGCTGTGCATGCATCGAAAAATGGGTGAGGCCTAAACCCAATAACAAACGGGTCAAGTGAGAGTCTCCGGCCATTTCGCCACAGACCGCGACTGGTTTCCCGACGCGCTCACCTGCGTTAATCGTGTTTGCAATCAAACGCAACACTGCCGGATGCAACGGATCGTACAGCGCGGCCACCTCATTATCAGCCCGATCAATGGCCAAGGTGTATTGGATCAGATCATTTGTCCCAATCGACAGAAAATCAAGCGCTTCAGCGAACGGCTCGATGGCGATCGCAGTGGCCGGCACCTCGACCATTGCCCCAACCAGAACGCCGCTATCGTACGCTTGACCACGCTCATCAAGCTCACGTTTAGCTGCGGCAATCGCTGCTTTAGTGGCAATCACTTCGTGCATGTGCGCGACCATCGGGATCAGTATCCGAACTGTGCCATGTGCAGAGGCACGCAAAATCGCTCGCAATTGCGTTGCAAACAATTCAGGGTGAGCCAAACAATAGCGTATGGCACGCAAGCCCAACGCCGGGTTGGTGGCCACTGTGGCTTCACCATCTAAGGTCTTATCCGCGCCAATATCCAGGGTGCGAATCGTGACCGGGCGATGTTGCATGGTTGTCACAACGCTTAAGTAAGCCTGATATTGTTCTTCTTCGGTTGGCAGCTCACTGCGCCCAATAAACAAAAACTCACTACGAAATAAACCAATTCCTGAGGCGCCGTTGGCCAGGGCCAACTCGGCTTCATCGGGCAACTCGATGTTGGCTTCTAACGAAATTTGAATCCCATCAAGCGTTTCGGCCGGCACATCTTTCAGTAAAGACAGTTCAGCGCGCTCGTCTCGATATACTTGTTGCAAACGCCGATACTGCTCTAGAGCTTGACGCGAAGGATTCACGAGCACAGCGCCATTGGCGCCGTCTACCACGACCAAATCGCCATCTGATACAAGCGTGCGCACATGCCCCAACGCAACGACTGCCGGCACTCCTAAGCTGCGGGCAACAATAGCTGTATGAGACGTTGCACCACCCAAATCCGTCGCAAACCCCGCAAAACGGGCACCACGCAAACGAATCATGTCTGCTGGTGAGATGTCATGCGCAACAACAATCAGGTGGTCATCGGTATCAATGTCATGGTTAAGCTCGAGCGTCTGTTTTGAGCCAGACAACACCTGCAAAACCCTTTCAATCACTTGCCGAACATCAGAGCCGCGTTCACGCAGGTATTCGTCTTCGATTGCGGCAAACTGCTCTGCCAGGATTTGACCCTGCGTTGTCAGGGCCCACTCGGCGTTGTAGTGCTTATCTTGTATTAAAGACAGCGCCTGATCAGCCAACAGTGGATCACTTAACAACATACTGTGCACACTGAGTAAGGCAGCCAGCTCGCGCGGCGCATCGTCAGGCAGATTAGCCGCCAGGTCGTTCATTTCTTGTTGCGTTGTACTAAGTGCGCTCGACAAACGATTCTTTTCAGACTGAATCTGTTCGGTCGAAATTCGATAATGGGACACCTCAAGCGCTGTGGCGCCGAGCACCACCACTCGACCAATTGCATACCCTCGTGCAACGCCCTGCCCATACAAGCACAGCATAGGGCTCGCCGGTTGAGTCGCTTGCGTCAGATTATTGGCCTTCACCGAATTTGTCATCAAAAAGCGCCTGCATCGCGCTGAGGGCTTGTTCTGCATCACCACCCGACGCCTCGAGCTTAACCGTACTACCGATTCCAGCTGCCAGCATCATGACACCCATGATACTTTTTGCGTTGACTCGCTGAGCACCTTTCGAAATAAAAATCTCACCACTAAACTGGCCTGCGAGCTGTGTGAGTTTGGCTGCAGCACGTGCGTGCAGACCAAGTTTGTTTGATACGACGATCTCTAACTGTGGCATAAGAAACGTTGCTTCAGAAATATTGTTTGATTGGCTTCAGTCTACACGCAACAGCGCGTGCGTGGCACCCGCAAGTGCACTTGTTGCCACATCTTCAAGGCTGCCTTGGCGGTAATTAATGGCGCGTAGCAGCATCGATGCGTTGACACCACCCAAAACACAGCATGGCACCCCTGCTTCTTGCACGATATGGCTAGCTTGCACAGCGATATTCGAGGGGGTTGCACCCGGCAGGTCTGTCAGTACCAAGACGCCCTCGCCAAGATCGGCTTCAATCAGTTGTTGTGCAAGGTTAGGCGCACAATCTGAGGCACATTCGTTCGGCAAAATGTCGGCAACCACGACCTCTGGTTCGCGCCCTAGAACGTGCCTGGCACAGGCCGCAAGCGCCGAGGCTAGCGGAACATGCGCCACAATTACAATCGCAATCATCTAAGAACCCTAACTCGCGGCACGCGAAAAACTACACCGCAACTGAAACTTTTGGTGATGGTGGCAAGGCTACAGCACGCTCTAGAGCCAAAACAAAAAACTCACCGACATCAAAGCCAGTTTGCTCTGTAATTTCAACAAAACAAGTCGGGCTTGTGACATTGATTTCAGTGACATACTCACCGATCACATCCAAGCCCACCAACAACAAGCCCCGAGTAACTAACTGAGGGGCAATTTCACGTGCGATCGCCCAATCACGCTCACTGAGGGGTTGCGCGACGCCACGACCACCCGCCGCAAGATTGCCACGCGTTTCACCAGCTAAAGGGATGCGAGCCAGGCAAAACGGCACCGGTTCTCCGCCAATCAGCAAAATACGCTTGTCACCCTGTTTGATTTCAGGGATGTAGCGTTGCGCCATGATTGTGCGCGTGCCATCGTGCGTCAGCGACTCAAGAATGGCATTTAAATTAGTTTCGTGTGGTGCGAGTCGAAACACCCCAGTGCCACCCATACCGTCAAGGGGTTTGACGATGACGTCGTGATGCTCAATGTGAAACGCCTTTAAGCGTTTCATGTCACGCGTCACCAACGTCGGGGTGGTGAACTTCGCGAACTCTGTAATGGCAAGCTTTTCGGGATGATTGCGTATCGCGCCACCGCTATTGAATACGCGTGCGCCTTGCGCCTCAGCATATTCAAGCATATGGGTCGCGTAAACGTACTCCATGTCAAAGGGAGGATCTTTACGCATGAGCACCGCCGAAAACTCTTGCAAAGGAACGTCCTTTGCAAGCGATTCGTCATGCCACCAGGCATGACCATGCAGGTCAGCACCGGGCACAAGACTAATCGGCGTGGCGTGCGCAAACACTTGACCACCTTGAATAAACAGACCCTCTTGCAAGACAACGCTTAAGCGATGGCCTCGAGCGACAAGCGCCCGCATCATGGCCACCGAACTATCTTTATAGGCTTTTAAGTCTGGTAGAGGATCAATGACAAAGAGTACGTGCATCATCAAGCCGCTTCTGCCTTGCCTGCTGGTGTCTTCTTGCGCGGCGATAACACCATCACCATCTGGCGGCCTTCAAGCTTAGGCATCGCTTCAACAGAGGCCATATCGGTTAAATCGTCACGCACACGTTCGAGTACCCGCATACCAAGCTCTTGGTGAGCCATTTCACGGCCTCGAAAACGCAAGGTGACTTTAGCCTTGTCGCCTTCTTCAAGAAAGCGCTTAAGGTTACGCAGTTTGACCTGGTAGTCACCTTCATCGGTGGCTGGCCTAAACTTAACCTCTTTAACCTGAATGATTTTTTGTTTAGCGCGGGCTTCAGCTAAACGCTTTTGTTCTTGATATTTGAACTTGCCGTAATCCATTAAACGGCATACTGGCGGCTCAGCATTTGGGGCGATTTCAACTAAATCTACGCCCGCCTCTTCGGCCATACGAACAGCTTCTAGTGTATTAACAATACCTAACTGCTCGCCTTCGATTCCTAGTAAACGCACGTCGGGAACGCGGATGTCACCGTTAATGCGATGGGGTTTTTCTGTTGCGATGTTGACGACTCCTGAGGATTAGGCCGCCTGCGGCGCAGGCAAACCGGAATTGCGGCGTAAAGCCACATCTTCGTTTAGTAAAGAGGTGAATTGTTCAAGGGGCATGACACCCAAATCTAAGCCACCCCGACTACGCACAGCTACAGCCCCTGCCTGACGCTCTTTTTCACCGACCACCAAGATGTAAGGGACCTTCTGCATACTGTGTTCACGAATTTTATAGGTGATCTTCTCACCTCGACAATCAGATTCTACTCTAAAGCCTTGTTTTTTCAGGCTTTGTGTGATTTCTGTTGCATATTCAGCAGTTGATTCAGAAATACAGCAGATCACCGCCTGCACCGGCGCCAACCAAGCGGGCAAAGCACCCGCATGATTTTCGATCAACATACCGATAAAACGTTCGAGCGACCCCAAAATTGCGCGGTGTAGCATGACCGGTGCAACGCGTTGATCTTGGGCATCGACAAACTCGGCGCCTAAGCGCTGGGGCATCGAAAAATCAACCTGGATCGTGCCGCATTGCCAATGACGGCCAATGGCGTCTTTTAAGGTGTATTCAACTTTAGGGCCATAAAACGCCCCTTCGCCGGGCGACACTTCAAAGTCACAACCCGTGCGCCGCAAGCTTTCCATCAGCGCGTTTTCAGCTTTATCCCAGACCTCGTCGCTGCCAATACGCTTTTCAGGGCGCGTCGCCACTTTGTACAAAATCTCGGTAAAGCCAAAGTCGGCATAGACCTTTTGCAAAAGAGCCGTGTAATTTGCGCACTCGTCTTGCATTTGCGCTTCGGTACAAAAGATATGGCCATCGTCTTGTGTAAAACCACGCACACG
>CAIZGG010000180.1 GCA_903932425.1 uncultured beta proteobacterium
ATGCGCCTGAACTCAAGGCTGACTTGGTGCCATACCTGCGAGCAGAACCTGCGGGGCCCAAACTCACGACGTTTTTGAAGAACGTGCCGCACCGGACGCGACGCAGTATCGATTTTTTAGTTGAAATCAATACACGCTTGCACCGTAAAGTGAGTTACACGATACGCATGGAGCCCGGTGTGCAGACGCCTGAGCAAACACTTGAGTTGTGCTCGGGATCCTGCCGCGACACGGCATGGCTGATGGTGCAGGTGTTTAGGCACTTTGGTTTGGCGGCGCGCTTTGTGTCGGGTTACTTGATCCAGCTTAAGCCCGATGCTGAGGCAGTGGGCGGTCCAACGGGGGCAAGCGCTGACTTTACGGATTTGCATGCCTGGTGCGAGGTGTATTTGCCGGGCGCGGGCTGGATTGGTTTGGATGCGACTTCGGGCCTCTTGGCTGGCGAAGGGCATATTCCAATTGCCTGTACGCCCGAACCTTCGTCTGCCGCGCCGATTGACGGCGCACTAGATGAGTGCGAAGTTGAATTTGAGCACCAAATGTCAGCACGCAGGGTATTTGAGTCACCACGGGTGACTAAACCCTATGACGATAAGCAGTGGCAAAGCATTGTGGCGTTAGGAGCGGTTGTGGATGCCGACCTCGACGAGCACGATGTGCGTTTGACGATGGGTGGTGAGCCCACTTTTGTGTCGGCGCTGGATCGAGATGGCGCCGAATGGAATACAGAGGCCCTTGGCCCCACTAAGCGAGGTTTGGGCTTAGAGCTGATGCAGAAATTAAGCCAGCGCTATGGCGCAGGCGGATTTTTGCATTATGGTCAAGGTAAGTGGTACCCAGGCGAACAACTGCCGCGTTGGTCTTTATCGGCTTTTTGGCGCGAGGATGGCCAAGCTTGCTGGCAAGATCCGGGTGTGTTTGCCGATGAGCGCGAAGAGCATCACTACACCCCTGACGATGCAAAGCGGCTGATTCAAACGCTCACGCAAAAACTAGGGCTCGAACAAAAATATATTCAACCGGCCTTCGAAGATACTTTTTATTATTTGTGGCGCGAACGCACGTTGCCTGTCAATGTCGATCCGTTTGACTCGCGTTTAGACGATGAGATGGAGCGCGCGCGCCTGCGGCGTGTCTTTTCAAATCAACTCGATGTGCCGGTGGGGTATACCTTGCCGCTTGCAACGACAGAAGGGGAACAGGCCAAGGTAAAACGCTGGCGTTCGGGCCCTTGGTTTTTGCGTGACGACAGAATGTATTTGATCCCGGGTGATTCACCGATGGGGTACCGCTTACCGCTCGACTCGCTACCCTGGGCGAAAAGCACTGATCGCCCTGTTGCGCCAGATGCTGACCCTTTTGCACCGCGTACAGCGTTGCCGTCTGAAGCAGAGTTGCGCTTGCAATGGCCCGCCACGGGCGAGTCAGTCGAGGTATCGCCACCTGAAAAGTTTGAATCTGCGGTTGACCTGACACGCACCGCGCTGTGCGTTGAGGTACGCAATCCCAATCGCAGCAATGGACCAAAGCTTGAGTTTACAGAGCCACAGTGTTCGGTACTTTATGTCTTCATGCCACCGCTCAAGCGCTTGGATGATTACTTGGCCTTGCTCGCTGCCCTTGAAGCCAGTGCGACCGAGCTTGGTTACAAAATTGTGATTGAGGGTTACGCTCCGCCACGCGATCCACGGTTGACGGTGTTGCAGGTGACGCCCGACCCAGGCGTGCTTGAGGTCAATATTCATCCAGCAAAAAACTGGGGTGAGTTAGTCGATCACACGCAGTTTTTGTATCAGGCCGCGCACGAAACACGCTTAAGCAGCGAAAAGTTTATGAATGATGGCCGCCATACCGGGACTGGCGGCGGCAACCATTTTGTGATGGGAGCGGCCACACCGGCCGATAGCCCATTTTTGCGCCGGCCCGATGTGCTGTCGAGCTTGTTGACGTTTTGGCATAACCACCCTTCGATGTCGTATTTGTTTTCGGGGTTGTTTATCGGACCAACCAGCCAGGCGCCCCGGGTTGACGAAGCGCGCAATGATCAACTCTACGAGTTAGAAATTGCGATGCAAGAAATCGAGCGGCAGCAAGAGCAGCCAGGCGGCTGTCCGCCCTGGATGATTGACCGCGCGCTGCGTAACATTTTGATCGATGTCACCGGTAACACGCATCGCTCTGAATTTAGTATCGACAAGTTGTATTCGCCAGACGGCCCAACAGGCAGGCTTGGGTTGCTTGAGCTGCGAGGTTTTGAAATGCCGCCGCATGCCCAGATGAGTTTGGTGCAGCAGTTGTTGATCCGTGCTTTGGTGGCGTGGTTTTGGAAAACTCCCTATTACCCATCTGGTAAAACGCGGTTGACCCGCTGGGGCACGCAGTTGCACGATCGGTTTATGTTGCCGACCTTCATCATGATGGACTTTGACGACGTGCTGGCTGAGCTTCGTCGCGCCGGATTCGCGTTCGACAGATCGTGGTTTGAACCGCACATGGAGTTCCGGTTTCCCTTGATCGGCCACACCGAGTTAAGAGGGATGCAATTGACCCTTCGCACAGCGCTTGAGCCTTGGCACGTGATGGGCGAAGAGAGCGGAGGTGGCGGCACGGTGCGCTATGTTGATTCGTCGGTTGAGCGCTTAGAGCTGAAGGTCTCTGGTTTTACCGATAATCGTTATGTGATTTCAGTCAACGGAGTGGCGCCGACCCTGCAGCCCACCGGGGTTGAGGGTGAGTTTGTGCTTGGCGTGCGCTATCGCGCCTGGAATCCGCCATCAGCGTTGCACCCGACGATTGCCGTACATGCTCCCTTGTCTTTTGATATCGTTGATCAATGGCTTTCGCGCTCGCTCGGCGGGTGTCGTTACCATGTTGTGCATCCAGGCGGGCGCAGTTACGACACCTTGCCCATTAACTCTTTTGAAGCCGAAAGTCGCCGCCGCGCAAGATTTTTTAAGCTTGAGCACACGCCTGGCGAAATCGAGTTGCAACCCCTAAGCAACGGAACAGAGTTTCCCTTTACACTCGACTTACGCCGAACACCATAAATTTAGAACTTAAGGCTTATGTCGCCCGACCCAACGTCCACTCAGGATTCTGTAGCACAGGACCAAGCTGACCGCGCGCAAGCGTTCGTGCTTGCGGCCAAACTCGCCGCATCGGTCAAGCTTGGTCATTACGATGAGCTGCGAGACGCGAGTGGAGCCCTGCGTAAACCATGGCAAACTTTTTTTAGTTACCTGGGCGAGGCAGGGATTAATGGTTTGCCGCAAAGCAGCGAGACCATCGAGCGCCTGATCCAACAAAACGGTATCACCTACAACGTCTATGGTGATCAGCAGGG
>CAIZGG010000181.1 GCA_903932425.1 uncultured beta proteobacterium
CATCTTCAAAATCTGGGCGATTAATAATGACGCTTTTAAAACCAGCAGCAGCAACCGCTGCCATATCGTCGGGGGTCAGTTGCGGTGCAACCGCAAAATCAGAGGTCAAAGAATTAATTGGAGTGGCCACAATAAGATCCTGCAAAAAGTAAAAAATAACGATCACGCACTACCCTGAACTCTTTCATGAAATCAAAGTTCGGCGCAACGCATAAAAGCTAGTATACGCAACGAAAGCCGACATAAACCACATAGAGCTCGGCAGGCTTGTACTGCATACCCTCGACCTTCATTTTAGACGGGTCGTACCACCAAGAGCCGCCTGCCGTTAGCCGAGAACCCTCTTGAGCATCGGCCAGCCACTCCCAGACGTTTGCCCCCATGTCGAACAAACCATTCACACCTGGGCGAGTGCTGCCAACCGGCGCATGGCGCGGCCAGCCGTCGGCAGCACCCTCAACGTTAGCGCCATCAGGCTGATCGCCTGTTGGGTAAGGGTACGTTTTGCCTTTCTCAAAGGGGGCAGGTGGGTTTAGACGCTGCTCGGTATACGCCGCGCGTTGCCACTGCGCCTTCGTAGGTAAGCGTCCGCCTGCATCATGACAAAATCCCTGAGCCTCAGCCCAGTTCAAATGTACGGCCGGTTCACTTGCCTGAGCGGGTTGACCAAAGGGGGTGCGCCAATTCCAGCCCGCTCGCCTCTGCCAGCCCAATACATATTCAAAGCCCCCTGCCGCGCCAACCCCTAAAGCAAGCAACGCAACCAGCGGCGCAAACGGTGTAAAGAACAACGAGTTCATCGAACAGCCCCAAAAACCAATCAAGCAAAATAACCTGCCAAAACGCTGACTTAGTGGTGCGCAGCACCCAAGGCGCCCAAACACAACAAAATCACCTCGCCCTCACCAATCACTTGGTACGGCCTAAATTTTAAGCGATACTCAAGCAATTCAAGCTCACCTACCCGGAGACATCCATGATTTTAGTTGGTCGCTACGCATCCCCTTTTGTTCGTCGTGTCGGCATTGTGCTGCATACACTTGGCACCCCTTTTGAACACAAAGGGCTTTCAACGGCCACCGATCTCGAGGCCATTAAGGGCTACAACCCAATCGCTCGAGTACCAGCGCTTATGCTCGATAACGGCGAAACATTGATGGAAAGCGCTGCCATCATCGACTCGATTCTTGACATGACGCCTGGTCAAACGTTGCTACCCCAAACGGGTGCTGCGCGTCGCCAGGTGTTGCAGCAGTGCGCCATCATGTGCAGCGGGCTCGACAAGGCCATCCAATATATCTACGAACCACGCCGTCGCCCTGCCGAAAAGGTACATCAACCGGTTTTAGATGGCTTAGCCGAACAAGCTACTGCCAGTCTGACCATGCTTGAAGCTTTAGCTGCGAAAGGCACCTTCAAAGGTGGCGCACAGGCCAATCTCGCCGACATCACCGTTGCCGTTGGTTGGTTTTTTATGCATAAAAGCTTGCCCCAAATCGCTGATAGCAACAAGTTTCCGAACTTAGTGGCGCTATCAGCACAATGTGAAAGTTTGCCGGCCTTTCAAGCCTGCAAGCTTGAAGGCTAACCGTCCGAAAGGTTTCGCTCCACACTTGGGGCGAGCCCTCCATCACGCATCTTCAGCTGCGCACCTGAAGCACCAATGTTGAAAACAAAAATATTTCACGGTTGGTGGATGGTCGCAGGCTGCATGCTCGTCGCGATTGTGGCCTGGTCGTTCGCGCTCTACGGACCAAGCGTGTATATCAGCAGGCTTAGCCAGGCGCACCAGTGGTCAATTGGGGTGATCTCTTCCGCACTGACCCTATCATTTTTAGTCAACGCAAGCGTGCTGAGTTTTGTGGGTAGTACGATCGCAAAATACGGCCCTCGCCCCGTGATGGCTACGGGTGCCGCAGTCATGGCAATCGGCCTGGGCTGCCTGGGTCAAGTTACTCAACTTTGGCAGGTCTACGCGGCCTTTGCTTGTATGGGCTTAGGGTGGTCGTGCCTCTCGACGACTTCGATCACCGCGACGCTCGCCCCGTGGTTTGACAAACACCAAGGGCGTGCGGTGTCGACTGCCATGCTTGGGGCCAGTATCGGGGGCATCGTCGGCGTCCCGCTACTGCTCACGCTCATCGATTCGTTAGGCTTTTCTCTGGCGATGCTAGTGGTTGCGTTGATCCTGTTAACAACCGTTTGGCCCTTAAGCTTTTTTGTCATGCGCCATCGACCGCAAGATCTAGGGCTGCAACCTGATGGCGCTCTTGCCCAGCATTCAAAACACAAACCGGCTGATCGCATCTGGACGCGTACCGAGGCTTTACAAACGCGGGCCTTGCGCACTGTTATGCTGGCCTTTGGTCTGGCACTGTTGGTACAAATCGGTTTCCTAACGCATCAGGTATCGTTGCTATTGCCCGCAATTGGTCAAGCCGCCACGGCAGTCTGCGTCACCAGCGCTGCAATTCTTTCGTTTGGCGGCAGGCTTTTACTTGCGCGTTTTTCTGACCGTTTGGACGTCAGAGTCATCGCATGCGGGGTGCTTATACAAGCCACGCTTGGCTTAGCGATCGCCAGTATTTTTTCTGATCAGGCCTGGGCGCTTGTTGTTGGAGTATTGTCGTACGGCATGACCGCCGGCAATACCACCACGTTACCGCCGGTGATTGTGCGTCGCGAGTTTGGTGCAGTGTCGTTTGGTACTGTCTTTGGCATTGCCGCCATGCTGATACAAATCATGTCGGCCATGGGCCCTGCTTTTTTTGGCGTTTTACACGACCTGAGCGGCAGCTATCAACTGCCGCTGGGTTTAGCCGCCTTACTCAATATCGTTGCTGCCATGGTGGTGATGGCAGGACGCAAAAGATAACGAACTAGCGCACTCGACTACGCCGGTTCAACGATGTTCACTTGCCAGAGCTAACAAGATTTTTTGCGCAAGACGCAGAAATCTTCCGCGCTCAGCGGCTTTCAACCGTCTTATTCAAGCAACCAAGCGATTTTTCACCACGGCATCTTAGAAATGATTGGATTCATCCCAGTCTTTTTAATAATCGGTGCAGCCTTTTCTGAGGCCAAAAACTCGATCAGTGCTTTGGCGGCCTTTACCTCTTGAGTCGTACTTGTGATGCCGGCAGAAAAGGGCACGGTCTGTTGGACCTCTGCGGGGATCTCTCCCAAATAATCCAGACCATCGATCGACAATAACTCACTAACTTGTTGAAAGCCCAACTCAGCCTCACCTCTGGCCACTACTGAACCCACGCGCTCACTGTAGATCTTTTTTGCAGTGATTTTCATCTGCTCAGCTACACCGAGCTTGGCGAACAGTTCGGTAGACAGATAAGTACCACTCGCGCTTGCTGAGTAGGCAACCGACTTGGCTTGCAACAGCGCATTCTTTAGCGCGGCAACTGTACTGATATCAGGCTTTGGAGCCCCTTTTTTAACCACAGCGCCAATCGTTGAGTTTGCCAAATCCACACGGGTGCCGTTCGTGACTGCACCCTGTTTAATAAAACCCTCTAAAGCTGGCCCTGCCAAAATCAAGATATCGAATTTTTCATTACGGCCTAAACGTGTAGGGATCGAATCGGGTGCAGTACCCATTGACGAGCCAAAAGATATTTTGACGGTATCGGTAGATTGCTTTTCGTATAAAGGTACGAGTTCTTGAAACGCTGTGGCAAAAGCGCCAGAGGTAATCACGTGGATTTCAACGGCATAAGCGCCAACGCTCAAGCCAAAAACCAACATAAACGCTAGCAAGCTACGCTGCAGATTCAAAAAGGATTTCAAGAGAGTGCTCCGGGATATTTTTTGTCTTAAGCTCAAAAGACTAGCCTGTATCAAGTCAGTCTAAGTACCTTTGTGTTGAGCCTGTCTGAGCATCAATGATACCCAATCTCTGACCGAGTTGCGCTCAAGCACGTCTTGCCTTATCGCGCGCTAGCGCGTCACCGCTCAATAAGCGGCCCGTCGAACAAGCATCCGCGCCTGGCCACGTCAACGCGACGGGGCCTCGTTTTGCTCGTACCAGCCCTTGGATTGGTTCACAACCTTAACCACTAACAGCATGAGGGGCACTTCAATCAGTACCCCCACTACCGTGGCAAGTGCTGCCCCTGACTGAAAGCCAAACAGACTGATCGCGGCCGCCACCGCGAGTTCAAAAAAATTAGAGGCGCCAATTAAGGCCGATGGGCAAGCCACGCTGTGCTTTTCGCCAAATTTTCGATTTAACCAATACGCTAGTGCTGAATTTAAAACGACTTGCAACACGATTGGCACGGCCAACAGCGCAATCACGAGCGGCTGCTTGAGCATTGCATCGCCCTGAAAGGCAAACAGCAACACAAGCATCAACAACAAGGCTGCCATCGACCAAGGCCCGATCGCCTGCATCGCAGCATCGAAAGCCACAGTGCCCTTTGCTAACAAATGTCGCCGCCACAGCTGTGCCAATACCAACGGCACAACGATATACAGCACCACAGAGGCGACCAGAGTCGCCCAAGGCACGGTGATCGCCGAGAGCCCCAACAACAAAGCGACCAGCGGGGCAAACGCCACGCATATGATTGCGCACCTCGTGCAGGGCCGAGAAATCAATCTTGACCAGCATGGGGATAATCATCACCCAAATCAACAAGCCGACCGGAACGTTGACTTGCGCGATTTCGATTCGGCCTAACGCCTGAAATACTGTCGGAGCAAACTGCCCAAGCGCAATGCCTACGACGATACAAAGGAACACCCAAAGGGTTAAAAAGCGTTCAAAGAGGTTCATGCTTTTAGCTCGTGCGCATTGTCGGAAGTGACAGTGTAATGAGCCAGCATACAAATAACATCAACGCCGACCCAAGCAAGGCGTACAGTAACCCGCCCCACTGATACAACAACCCTGAAAGCAATGTCCCAATCAAGCGACCAAACGCGTTAGCCGCATAATAAAAACCAACATCTTCTGCGGCCTTCTCAGAACCTGCATAAGCCAAAATTAGATATGAATGCACAGAAGAATTCACTGCGAAGGCAAACCCAAAGACACCCAACCCGCCGACCACGACCCACTCTAGGTGTGGCAGGTTAAACAAGACGGCAAGCACAAGAGCAATCGGAACAAGAGCCAGCAGCAACGACCAAAGCCTTGCCGCAGGCACTTCTGCTGTTAAGCCATCACGACTACGGCGAACGAGCGAAGGGGCAAGTGCCTGAACCAACCCGTAGCCAATTGTCCACAAGGCCAAAAACCCACCCACCATCGTGAATGTCCAGCCAGAGGCGTATAAAAATACCGGCACGCCGACCACAAACCATACATCGCGCGCGCCAAACAGCATCACTCGAGCCGCCGCCAACAGATTGATCGCACGACTTTTGGCAAATAATTCTTTGGCTGACTTTGATGCTTTGCTTTTACCCATCAGCGGCGGCAAACTGAGCACAACAGCCACGAAGATGACGGCCAAGAGCCCGGCCATCGCCCACAGAGCGCCGCGAAACCCCAACAAATCAAGCAACAAGCCACCAATAAAAAAACCAACCCCTTTCATGGCATTTTTACTGCCAGTAAACCAGGCCACCCATTTAAATAATTGCCCGCTCGCTTGGCTCGCTGTAATTTTGATTGCCGACTTACTCGCAGTTTTAGTCAGATCCTTTGCAACGCCGCAAATCCCTTGCGCTCCGATCACCCACGCCACAGACATCGCTGCTGTCCAATCAGGCGACAAAAACGATAACAATAAGAATCCAAGAATTTGCGTCGACAGCCCGACCGTCAACATACGCGTGATGCCGTAGCGCGTAGCAAGCCAGCCACCGATCAGATTGGCCAACACCCCCGCCGCTTCGTACAATAAAAACAAAAACGCTAGTGTGAAAGGCGAATAGCCTAAGCGATAAAAGTGCAACAGCACCAACATTCTTAACGCGCCGTCGGTCAGCGTAAAGCCCCAATAGGCGGCGGTGACGATTCCGTAGTTTCTTGCAGCCGCAGAGTGAGCGGGCGTGTGATTAGCCGAGGTCATCTGCGCCTAAATCCCCTGGCGTTGCATATGACAGGCCAAATCCACCATCCGACAGGCATAGCCCATTTCGTTGTCGTACCAGGCATAGACCTTGAGCATCGTACCGGCGGTCACCATTGTTGATAAGGCATCAACGATCGAACTGCGCGTATCCCGCGCATAGTCGGCACTGACTAAAGGACGAGTCTCGTAGCCCAGGATACCCGCTAACGCGCCCTGAGCCGCTTGCGCAAACAAAGCGTTGACCTCTTGCGCGGTGGTTTCACGCTGCAACTCAAACACGCAATCAGTCAGCGAGGCATTCAACACTGGCGCGCGCACAGCGTGCCCATTTAACTTGCCTTTGAGCTCTGGATAAATCAACGCGATCGCGGTTGCACTGCCCGTGGTGGTCGGTGCCAAACTTAACATGGCACTGCGGGCACGACGCAGATCTTTATGTGGTGCATCAACCATCAAATTGGTATTGGTCGGATCATGAATCGTCGTGATCTGACCATGCCGAATGCCGATGGACTCATGGATCACCTTAACAACTGGCGCTAGGCAGTTAGTCGTGCATGAGGCTGCCGTCACAATGGGATGTTGAGCGGGGTCGTACAGATGTTCGTTTACACCCACAACAATATTTAAAACATGACCCACCTTAACAGGCGCCGCAACGATCACGCGCTTAGCCCCTCGCTCAAGATGCCCCTGCAAGGTTTCTGGGGTTAAAAATTTACCGGTGCACTCAAGTACGACCTCAACACCGAGGTCACCCCAGGGGATTTCCGCTGCCGTCGGATAAGATGAAAAGGATAAAGACCGATCGTTGATTCGAATCTGCTGTTCACTTTCAGCCTGTATGTCGGCCCGCCAGCGACCTTGCACACTGTCGAATTCAAGCAAATGCGCGGTAGCCAGCGCACCGCCTTTGATTTCATTTAAATGCACAACCTCAAGTCGATTACCTGCGCGCGGATCATCGCTTTGCCGCTCGGCAGCACCCAGCGCTGCCCGCAGCGCCAAGCGCCCGATTCTTCCAAGACCATTGATGCCGACTTTCATTCGGTTCTCCGCACAAACTCGCCCTAGCGAGTCAAATAAGTTCTGAATATACAATAGCCATATGTCCGCTCATGATCATCTCTATGCAAACTGACACCAATTTCGAAAAGCGCCTCACTGAACTCGAAATCAAAGTGGGTTTAGCCGATGACCTGATCGATCAACTGAACCAGACGATTTTCAGGCAACAGCAGCAAATCGAGTTTCTAGCCCAAGAACTCGCGCTCCTGCGCCAACAGATGCCGCACGAGCGCAACACACAGTTACCAAGTCTGCGCGACGAATTGCCGCCCCACTATTAATGCAGCAATAACCTACGCTTGATCGCGCCGCTTGATTCACGCTTGCGCCGCTTGATTCACGCTTGCGCCGCTTGATTCACACTTGCGCAACGTGATTCACACCTGCGCCCTTGCTTCACCCTGCTGTGCTTAGTCAGCCAAGCGGCTGGGCTAACGCCAGGTTCTTATCCATCACGGTCTTGAACAAGGAGCTTTGAACCCAGCCCTCAAGCCAGGCTCGGGTCGCCGGCCAGGCGCTTTGTGCAAACCAAGCAGCGTCCACCGCGGCAAATTGCCGAACAAACGGAAAAATCGCCACATCACTTAGGCAAGGCGTTTGCCCACCAAGATAAGGCGCGAGCAGTAAACGTCGTTCAAGCTCAACAATCAAACAAGCCAGCCCCTGCTCACGATAATACTCAGCACCAAACTCTGGATACCGCTCGGCATATTTATAACGATCAAGCCAATGCTTAAATTCTGTATCGTTACACTGAACCAGCCGCAAGTGCTCGGGCTGCTCAGCCTGCAGCAACCATCCTTGTGGGTCATGCTGCCCAAGCGCCCAACGCATAATCGCAAGGCTTTCATCTAACACTAAGCCCTCTGCACCGTGCAGCACTGGCACCGTACCCTTGGGCGACACAGCCAGCATTGCGGCGGGCTTATCGCGCAAACTGATTTCGACTAAATCAACCTGCACCCCCGCACACCACAACGCCATGCGGGCGCGCATCGCGTAAGGGCAACGACGGTATGAATACAGCAGCGGTTTAGAAGTTGCTGACATGGCGATTTTTTTTGCGTAAACGGCAATGGTTTCAATCTCGGTCACGCGTCAGTCAGAGACGCGCGCCTAAGCCCTTGAACATAGCACCGAATAATATTGCCAGTTCTCAATCTAACTTCAATTTATAAGCCTTTGCCGCAGTGCCAAAAAACAAAGCCTGCTTATCTGCGGCTGAATACTTGGCAGCGACGCGTTTAAAGGCATTCCAGATCACGTGGTAATCGACCGAGGCGCGATCGGGCGGGAAATTGCTTTCAAACATACAGCGCTGCGCACCAAACGCATTGATACAGTCATCAAATAACGGACCCCACGCTGCAGCAAGTGCCGTCGAATCAGCAGGCTTGGCCAATTTTTCAAAACCAAAACCTAAATACGCCATCCCTAAGCCACCGAGCTTGACGTACACATTCGGGCATTTTGCCAGATCATTCATGAGGGCGCGCCACGTGTCAGTCGTCTCTTTTTCTTTGGCAAGATACGTGCGAGTTTTGGCGATCAAGCCACCAATGTGATTCAAGATAATCGTCGTGTCAGGATAGGTGCGTGCAAGGTCGATCACCTCAGGAATCTGATGGTGATAAATCATCGCGTCAAAGCTTAGGTTGCGCGGTCCCAGTTCAGCGAAACCTTTCCGAAAATCTGGATCTGACATGAGTTTGGGCGGAATCAGGTAACGGCCGTTATTGAGTTGCTCATCCGCATCCCACTTCGTGATTAAGCGAATACCTTTAAAACGCCCACCCGCCGCAGCAATTTGTGCATCAAGCAGTTTGCCGATTTCTTGTCCGTAGGTCAGATCAGCCGAACCCACAATACCGGCGCATACTTGTGTTTTACCGTAGACCTGACTCGCAGCGATCGCAGCGATCCCATTCGCAAACTCAACCTCACCTAAGCGCTCCATCATCTCAGGGCCGGTCTTGCGATAAAACGCGCCGCATTCAACAAATACTGAACCCACAATGTTATGCCCCGACTGCGCCTCGGCCATGAACTCTTGCAGCAAATAGGTTTGACCATGACGATCCCACAGATGATGGTGTGGGTCGATGATTGGTAACGCGGGTTCAAGGATAGCTTCACGATGCGAAGCGCGCCAGGCAGAATTATCCGGCGCCGCATGCACGGCAATCGGAGTGCCATCTGGGTTCGTGGTGGGACGTAATTTTAATTTTGAAGGCATTTGTCTCTCTCTATTGAGTCATCGATGAGTCAATTTATCAGAGAAGTGACCCGCTGCAAACGCAGCCACCTAAATGTTGTGCTCGCTAGCTCGGTGAACTCTTAAGCAGCACAATGCTGCACCGCAGCGTATGACTCGCTGTTATCCTACAAAACATTCAATGCCCCCAAAGACAGGATTTCAACTAAACATGAAAATCACCGCCATCGAAACCTCTGTGATCTCGATCCCCTTCACCATGGACGGGCCGCACAACCGCTTTGCGGGACAACTTTGGGATCATCTTGAGATCTTGCTTGTCAAAGTCGAAACCGAAGATGGTTTAGTTGGCTGGGGCGAAGCTTTTGGTCACGCAGCGATTGCCTCGACCAAAGCAGCGATCGACTCGATCATCGCACCCTTGGTACTTGGGCGCGATGCAACAGATATCAATGGGCTGACTCGCTCGGTGCTGCATGGTACGCATCTCTTGGGGCGAAACGGCTCGTTTGTCTATGGCTTTTCAGGGATTGAAATTGCACTGTGGGACTTAGCCGGCAAGCGCGCCAAACAGCCCGTCTGGCAACTACTAGGCGGACCCGCGCGCAAAGAGCTTGATACCTATGCCAGTTTGCTCTGTTACACCGACCCAGCGCTGGTTGCCCAAAATGTCTCTAAAGCGGCCAGCCAAGGCTATCGCTTTATTAAATTACACGAGGTCACGCGCGAAGCCACGCTGGCGGCTATTCAGGCGCCAGGCGCCGAGAACGCCAAAATCATGCTCGATGTGAATTGCGCGTGGCTGCCAGTTAAGGCGCGCGAGATGGCTCAATCGCTGGCAAACGACGGCCTGCTTTGGCTAGAAGAACCTGTATGGCCGCCCGAAGACGTGCATAGTTTAGCCAGCGTACGCGCCAGGGGTGTACCGATTGCCGCCGGCGAAAACGTTGCGGGTTTATTTGGCTTTAAAACGCTGATTGAGGCGCAAGCGATCGACATTGCCCAACCGAGTGTCACCAAAGTCGGCGGCATTGGCGAGATGGTCAAAGTCATTCATTATTGCCAGGCCAACGGTGTTGAGGTCTATCCACACTGCCCCTACTTTGGCCCAGGCTTGCTCGCCAGCTATCACGTTGCCTCGGCCCTCATCGAACAGCCTTTGATTGAGATCTTATGGATCGAAATGGAAGATAACCCCTTTGATCCCTGGGTACGCAGCGCGGGCGGTAAAGTCCAACTGCCGCAAGGTCCCGGCTTGGGTGTTGACCCCGACCCGGCGATACTCAAGCGCTACTTGAAGGGAGATATCGTCCGCACAGCCTAGTTGAGATCGTTCGATCTCAATACCTCACGCAACTCGCCAACAAAAATATCCGGTCGGCCCACGGCCGAACCGTGATGGCACCTAGCTGATCGTAAGCAAACCAGTCGCTCCAAGCGCTGCGCCAGTCAGTAACAACCAAAACATATTAATTTTGGTGCGAGCCACAAGAACTGTTGTGGCGGCCGTAAGTGCCCATAAAGGCCAGTCCCGAGCAGCCTCGGTGTTACCAGTCGCAAGCATCCACCCTGAAGCAATTAATAGGGCAATCACGATTGGCCCCATGCCTAGTTTGAAAGCACGCACGGCGATCCATTCACGATTTTTGTACACCCACTTTGCAGTTACAAAAATCAGGGTGCAGCTGGGCAAGAGCATGCCCACCATGCAAAGCACCGCAGAAAAAATCCCAACCAACACGCCGCCTGCGTTAAAGCCGATGTTCCAGCCAAGCAATGCCACAAACAAAACATTGGGCCCAGGCGCAGCCTGCGCTATCACCACCGACGCACTGAATTGCGGATCAGTGAGCCAGTGCTGTTGCGTGACGAGGTAATGATGAATCTCGGGCAACAACACCAACGGGCCACCAATCGAGCTCACCGAAAACAAAAAGAAATGCGTGAGTAGCTCGAACCAATCGGCCCATTGCATCACGAAGTTGAGCGGAGCATTCATCGTTTGCCCCGAAGCTTAATAAACGTCAGAAGATACCCCAGCCCGCCCAGCCCCAACATGACATAAACCAGGCGCCAGTGCAGCAACGCAACACCCGCAAAACTTAAACAGGCCAATACTAAACATAAGGGCACGCCAAGCGGATTGGTTTTCAAGGCCGTCAACAGTTTTAACCCTGTCGCAATGAACAAACCTGCCGCCACCGCCCCCATCCCTCGCAAGGCATCAATCACATGAGGATCCGCACCAAAACGCGCATACGCGAGCGCCATCACAGCGATCGTAAAAGACGGCAAAAAAAACATGCCCGCCACTGACACAATAGCCCCGCGCAAACCAAAATAGCGCGACCCCACCATGATGCTTAAATTCAAAGCGGGCGGCCCTGGCATCGTGCGGGCAACGGCCCACTCTTCAACAAACTCGGCGCGCGTCAGCCACTTTTTTCGCTCGACTAACTCGCGCTCCATGTAGGCCAGTACACCGCCAAATCCCTGTATTGCTAAAAGCGTAAAAGAAAAAAATAAGTCTTTAAGCGACTCAGGCTGTGGTCGCACAATAGGTGTTGTCATTTGGTTTTCGCCTCAACGATGCAGCTGCCTCATCAAAGCGGACAACTCAGATACTGAATGATTCTCAAACGACAGCAATAACGCAAGAATCGCCTCTACCAACTTGGGATCTTGCCCCTCAGCGTTATGGCGAAACTTAGCAATGATGTCTTCGTCGGAGGCCGGATTTTCAGGTTCGCCCTTTGCCAGTGGGACATCGATCTTATGCACAGCACCCGCTTTGCTTGTAATGACCATCGACGCACCGCGTTGACCAGGATAAGCCTTGGCCCAACCATCATCGAGCCTTGAAGTAATACGCGAGGCCAAACCCTGAATGTCGGAGTTCGTCACAACCGACGGCACATAACGATCTTCGCCAACGTCGCCATAATAGGCAGCCATCGCCACGGAGTATTTGATACTGAACTTAGCACCCTCGGCGGTGTCAGGCATTTCAGTGGCGCCGCAAAAACTCACTGCGACTGGGTAAGTTGCGACATCGACGCTTTCAATGTCGGCAAACGCTAATTTATTCTCTTTCATCACGGCCAAGACACCGTCGGCAGCAGGGTGAATATGACGACAGGCCGCGTGCAACTTGATGTATTGATCTGCAAGGTAAAAGTGTTTGCCGAATTCTTCGAATAGTGTTTCAAGGTGAATCTCGTCGGCCATCGCCTTGAAGAGACCTTTCTCACCTTCGAGCGCAGTCATCGGGCCATTTGCACCGCGCTTAGCCAAATCCACAGACAAGACACCGGCCATCGCAGCCTTTCCGGGATGCAAAGGCTTGACCATCGCACCCTCGACCAAGATTTGTAACAGGCCAGCGCCCTGCAAGCTTGCAATGCCTAGCGCGCTTGTGAGTTGCTGTTCACCTAACTTCGCCAACACACCACAAGCCGCCGCTGCACCCAACACACCCAAGGTGCCTGTCGTATGAAAGCCACGATTCAAATGCGACGGATTCATTGCCTTCGAGATCCGATTGACGATGTCATAACCCAAAATCATCGACAACAAAAAAGACTTCCCATCTGCCTGCTGGGTCTCAGCGTAGGCTAAGGCCGCGGGAATCACTGCAACACCCGCATGCACACCGCCAAAACGATAGCCATCATCCATGTCCAAGGCATGCGCGGTCACACCATTACCTAAGGCCGCATGAATAGCAGGCACCTTCTCTTTAAAACCAAACAGGGTCGCATCTTCACTACCGCGCAAGCTCGACAGATAGTCGATCATCATGCGCGGAAAATCCATCTTCAAGCCGGCGATCGACACGCCAATTAAATCGATGGTCAACAGCTTGGCTTTATGGACCACTACAGGGGGCACATCTTTGAACTGGGTCTTACAAAAACGCTCAGCAAACGTTTGCAAAATTGTCTGTTCTTTACTCATGTCTTGACTCCACACTTAATTTTTTATCTAGTTGACCTGAATGCGCCCTGTTCGCGCAACTTGTTTCCAACGTTCGACCTCATGTTTGACATATTCGGCCGTCTGCTGGGGGGTCAGTGCCGTAGGCTCGGCCCCCTCTTTGGCGAACAACGCCAGCATATCCGGCTCGGCGCTCACGCTACGAATGGCTTCATTTAAATTATTGACGACTTCGTCAGGTGTTTTGGCCGGAGCAAACACAACCCACCACACATCCACTTCATACCCAGGCAAAGTTTCGGCAATCGCCGCTACACCCGGAAAAAATTTTGAACGTTCTAGCGACGTCACTCCAATTGGCCGCACCAAATCTGCCTTAAGCTGCCCCCCCACCGAGGCGAGCGTCGTAATCATGTAATCAATGTTGCCACCAATCATGTTGGTGACGGCGCCGTTGATGCCTTGATACGGAACGTGCAGTGCTCGCGTGTTTGAGAGCGACTTAAAATGTTCAACGCTCAACTGCCCGATCGAGCCCATGCCGGCCGAGCTGTAATTGACTGTGTTGCTCGTCTCTTTGGTGGCTGCAATGAGTTGTGCCACATTTTGATAAGGGGTCTTGTTACCGACAATCAGAACCATGGCTCCCTTTGCAACCAGGGCGACAGGTTTAAACGAAGTAATCGGATCAAAGGGCAGATTAGAGCGCACGGCCGCGTTGGTCGCGAACGAAGTGGATATCAACAATAAGGCTGAGCCGTCAGGGTCGGCGCGCGCAACCAAATCCGAACCAATACTCCCCCCCGCACCGGGTTTATTTTCAATAACGATCGTATTTGATAGCTTGATCGCTAATTTTTGCGCCAAAGCACGCGCATAGACATCGTTACTGCCACCTGGTGAAAATGGAACAACAAATTTGATCAACTTAGGAAGCGTACCTGGAGGCCCACTGCTCACCTTAGCCGCTGCACTTTGCTGGGCACAAACTGTCTGAAGGCTACTGAAGCAACAGAGTACCGCCATCCCCAACGTGATCGGCCAAGAGCGCCAACGTCGAACAAGAGTCGTCTTAGTCATGACGTTTCGCATCTGTCCAGTATTTTTGCATTTCAATAAACAAGAAAGATGCCGACCAGCTAATGAGAATCAACCCTGTTAGCGCCTCGACGCCGGTCAGATAGCGCACGTAGCCTTGCGCAACGAAATCACCATACCCGACAGTCGTAAACGTAATGAAAGACAAATACACGCAATCAAGAAAAAAACCATGGCCTGCAGTGGTACCCACGATGGTACCCATACCGTCAACCCTTAAGGATAAAAAATAGCCGAAGGCAAATAACCAGATCTCAATCACATGCGTCAGAAAAATGACCCCAACACCAAACAAAACACTGAACCTTGAGGATATGTGAGCAATCTTTGGAAGCTTCCGGTCGAGCAAAAACAAAACCTCGTAGTGAATCAGGATGGCGCCTGACACTAAGAGGGTATTCAAGACAAAGGCTAAAACAAGCAACATAGAATCATCTTACAAGATTCGCGATCAGGGTAACGCCTAATTAAAGGGGTGGCGAAATATCTGCTGATACTTCTAAGCAAGTATTATCTGCCAGATAGTCGGGCTCTATTCCGACATGTCTAAGGCACAGTCTACCGCTTGTGCGTTGAGCAGCGTCACACACACAGACGGCTCAATGCCCACCAAATAGCCGCGCCGGCCGCCATTGATGCAAATGCGTGGCAGGGCAAGAATGCTGCGCTCGATGTAAACCGGCATCTTGCGACGTGTACCAAAAGGCGAGGTGCCACCCACTAAAAAGCCACTGTGGCGGTTGGCAACCTCTGGCTTACAGGGCGCAACGGATTTCGCCCCTATTTGTCTGGCTAGATTTTTAGTCGATACGGTTTTGTTGCCATGCATCAACACAATCAAGGGCTCAGCGGCTTCGTTTTGCATCACCAGCGTCTTGACCACTGAAAAAGGATCAAGCCCTAGCTCATGCGCGCTGTGTTGAGCTCCGCCGTGTTCAAGATACTCGTACGGGTGCTCGGTAAAAGGGATCCCGTTCGCTTTCAAAAAAGCCGTTGCGGGCGTTTCACTGACATGTACTTTCTTTGCCATTTGTCGTTTCCAACCTGAAGTGCCACACTGACTATTTTGGCTTGGCCGTACGCAGCGCCTGCAACACCCGTTGCCCGGCGCGCCCATCTGGCTTGATGCCAATCGACGTCTGAAATTCGCTAATTGCAAGGCGACTTTTTGCACCGATCATGCCGTCAATCTCACCAATGTCATAACCTCGATCCGCTAAACGTTGCTGCACTTCGCGACGCTCGGCCCGGCTCGTTCCCGCATCGTCAGTTGGCCAGGGCGTGCTGAAACGGCCCCCTCCTCGCAGACGATCGGCCAAATGCGCGATTGATAAGGCATAAGACTCAGCAGCGTTGTAGCTATAGATCGCATCAAAGTTTCGAAAAACAATGAAGGCGGGGCCGGTCGGACCCGCCGGCAACAGCAAGGCTGCCTGCGTGGCCTCACTTGGCACGGCTTGATCTGGCTTAATCGGCTTGACACCTAACTTTGTGAATTGCGCTAAAGGCTGGCGCGTCGTGCGCCCCGTGGGCCCGGCATAGCCTTTGGGCAGTTGTACCTCGTAGCCCCAGTTTGCACCGCTAACCCACCCAGCCAACTTTAAAAAATTTGCAGTTGATCCTAAGGCATCGGGCACAGAGTTCACAATGTCGCGCTTGCCGTCACCATCAAAATCCACTGCAATACGTTGATATGTTGTAGGCATAAACTGCGTTTGACCAAATGCGCCGGCCCATGACCCCACCAAGTTTTGCAACGGAATATCACCACTTTGCGCAATCTTTAAGGTCGCAAATAACTCACCCTTAAAAAACGCTTGACGCTTATTCGCGCACACCAAGGTCACTAGCGAACGCACTAATTCGCGGGTGCCTTGTATCCGCCCAAAGTTCGATTCAACGCCCCAAACGGCTACGATGGTGTAACGATCCATTCCATATTTTTGCTCGGCCTCGGCAAGCGTCTTCGACCACTCTTTAAGCTTGGCCTGCCCATCGGCTACACGCTCATCGTCAACCAAGCCCGCCACATAATCCCAAATAGGGGTACGAAACTCAGGCTGATAATCAAAAGACTTCAAGACCGTTTCGTCAGGCTCGAGCCCTTTGAAGGCCAAATCAAGTGTCGCGGCATTGATGCCCTGTGCGCTCGCGGCCTGCCTGAGCCCCGCGACACAGGTATCAAACGTTTGCGCTTGGCTGGCAAAGGCTGCGCAAGATAACGCAAGCGCGCTCAAGGCTTTTTTCATAGGTATGGCTCTGATGAGGTAGAACCATAAATGTACACGGTAACCACATTGCACGAACGGCGGGCGCAGCAAGCGCATGGCCGTCGGCAGGCGCTTAGCCTTGCCGCAGGCGCCGACGGTATTGGCCAGCCTTTTTAGTTTTTTTGCGCTAGCATTAACCCCACCATCGGTCACAAGATCCAGGCAATGCGATGAAAAAAAACCAGAGACCACTTGTCCCGACGTTAGCCAAACCTAAACCCCTCACCAAACGCACCGTCAAACTGCTGCGCGAGGAAGGACATGCTTGGTATCACGTCCTGCGCTACGAATGGCTCTACGTTCTGGCGCTCGTCATTGGCGCCATCGCTTTGATATATTTTTGGACGCCGTTTCCCCCTAAGACGATAGGGATCGCAGTGGGTCGGGAAGGAACTTCGGACGGAATTTACGGCGAAAAACTAGTGTCTTTTTTTGCTGAGCACGGCGTCACACTCGACATTACCTATACCGAAGGTGGCAAGCAACCTATTGTGGCCATGCAGCGTGAAAGCTCGATTCAAAGCGCACTGGTGTTGGGTGGCGTGCATAAAAAGCACGAACTCAAGCATGTTTGGTCTTTAGGTAGCTCTCAATACGAGCCCTTATGGCTGTTTTACCGCGGCGACGCCTACACCGGTGATGAACCGATTTTTCATTTTGCAATGACGGGCCTAGCGATCGGCGAGCCAAACTCTGGATCAAACACCATTGTTCGTCAAATTCTAACGACCAGGCGAGAAGATGCAGCCAGCAAAGCCAATATTGTTGAATGGCCATATCTGAAATCAGTCGACGCACTTTTAGCGGGCGAGATCAACGCGTTAACCGCGGTCGATGGAATCGACTCTCCGATCATCAAGAAACTGCTAGCCAATCCACAGATCAAGTTCGCTAACTTTCCTTTCGCCCCAGCCTACGTGAAGTATCTGCCACAGTTAGATCTTGTGTCGATCCCTCGAGGATCGTTCATGACCTGGCCAACAGATCCAGTGACAGACATCAACATGGTCTCAACGAGTCTGACCTTAGTTGTTGAAAAAGACCTTCATCCAGCGTTGCAACTTTTATTTTTAATGGCAATCGATGAGCTCGGCGATTCACGCGATCAATTTTTTGCCAAACCCGATGAGTTTCCTTCTTATAAAGACAGCAATATCCCACTTGCCCCAATCGCCAAACAATACCTGTCACATGGCCCACCACCAAGCCTGAAGTATCTGCCTTTTTGGGCTGCAAGTTTCGTCGATCGGATTTGGTTTTTTATCCTTGGTAGTTTGGCCGTCTTGTATCCCCTCTATCGTTTGATTCCAAACTATCGGACCACGCTCGGGCAACTAAAAGCAAACGACGCGTACGATATGCTGCACGCAACGCAACAGCGGTTTGCGCAAGCACAAACGCAAGAAGAATTCGACGCCATCATGGCAGACTTTCTTCGACTTCAGAGCGAGATCGAAGACTGGATTCCAAAGCTTAATATTCCTGCTTACTACACGTTACTGCGCCCGATCGACCACATTAAAAAAATCGCGGCTGAACGCCAGGCATTTTTGAAAACGTCAACGCCCTGAGCGGCGAGGTTTTAAATGCCCTTCCGATAAAAACGCTGTGACGCCAACTGCACCGGTGCGAGGCACTTCAGTCGTCGTTCAATCAAGTACCAAAGCCTCGCGACGAATCACCTCGCCCCACAAGGGCACCTCTTTGTTGATCAGGCTGGCAAAACCCTTGGGATCAAGCATCACAGGTTCGCCATTATTTTTTAAAACCGCTTGGGCTTTACTGTTCGTCGTCACCAGTCTGGCTGCCTCATAAATTTTGGTAATGATCGGTTCAGCGGTACCTTTGGGCGCCAAGAGGCCCATCCAGAATATGACCTCAAAATCACCAAATCCTGCCTCAGCCATGGTGGGCACGTCGGGCAGTTGTGCAATACGCTTTGACGATGTCACAGCCAAAGCCTTGAGCTTGCCCGCCAGGATATTAGGGACGGTGCTTAAGGTATCAAACCCCGCATTGAGCTCACCGCTGATCATCGCTAAACCGGCTTGCGCAGCACTTTTGTAAGGCACATGCGTTGTTTTGATATTGGCACGATTACTCAGCGATACGAAACTTAAATGCGCCATGTTGCCCTGTCCACCCGAGCCGTAAGTGAGCTTGTCAGGCTGAACTTGAGCGTAGCGAATCAGGTCTTGGATACTGTTCACAGCATTTTGCTGTGCCCACTCAGGGTTAACGGTCAAAATGAAAGGCGCCTCAATCACCATTGTGATTGGCGCAAAATCTGCGGCTTTATAGTTGATCTGTTTGTACAACTGAGGGTTGATGGTGATGCTGCTTGAGTTTGTAACCAGCAAGGTATAGCCATCGGGTGCGGCCCGTGCGACCTCACCTACGCCAAGCGCGCCGTTCGCGCCGGGTTTATTCTCAACAACAACCGGCTGGCCTAAGGCTTTTGCGAGTTGCTCGCCGATCAATCGCGCCACGGTGTCAGTCACCGAGCCAGCCGGAAAACCCACCACAATACGTAACGGTTTAGTGGGCCAAGCCGGAGCTGCATCTTGGGCATGAACAGACGTCAACGCCAAAAAGCCCAAGGCAATCAAAGCACCCAATCTTCGGCTTAGCTTCATCATTTTTTTCTCCAAAAAAACACGGCAAACTTATCTTAGTTCATGCTAACAAAAGGCCTGACATCCGAATGCACTGACGCCCTTTGTACTCCCAGCGACGAAAGCTCACCTCACAGGAAACAACGACTGCAACCAAGCTGCAACCGCCATCCTAAAACAAATGCAGAGCCGACTGAATCTTTTATACGCATCATCCGTTATTTAGTGCTATAAATCGACAAGTTACACAAGTTTCAATAAACCTATCACAGAATATTTCTGGAGACTTCAATGCAATTTAAATTCGCCTTATCGGCCCTTGCATTAGCGATTGCATTACCTGCCTTCGCGCAGACACCCGCGCCAGCTGCACCGCCACCAGCCTGGAAACAAGGCATTGACAACACCACCCAACCAGCCACCCTGCACCCCTTTGCGTCGATCATGACCGGCACAGAAGCCAAAGACATTCAATTGGCAAAGCTGAAGGTTGCGCCCGGCTTTAAAGTCGAGGTTTGGGCTGACGGCATCCCTACTGCTCGTTCAATGGCGATTGGCGAGAAAGGCACGGTTTTTGTTGGTAATCGCGTTGGTAAAAACGTCGTTGCC